>JBBJNR010000106.1:0-9072 GCA_037719315.1 Daejeonella sp. | reverse complement strand
TCTGTTTTTCGGAAGCCCGCCTTCGGTAATTTCGTCAAAACCTTTGATGCCGGTAGGGCATTTGAGTAATTTATTACGCTTTGTGATAATTTTTTCTTTGCTAATTTTTGTCATAATGATAGTCCTTTATTCTTTTATTAAGATGGAGTTTCCACAGAAAGCAAGTTTGCTGAATAAGAAGTACCAATTTTACTGCCAGCAATTAATATGTTATTGGAGTTTCCACAGAAACTTTTTCAATCGGGATTTATTAAATTATTCATACTGTCGCTTTTGCTGATTTGTCAATTGTATGTAGATCGATTAATATTTCCTCTATCGCGACAGCATGACCGCTAACGGTTTTGCAGCTATCCGAAGGGCGGGACTTTTACCACAAAACTTGATTTGAAAAACTAATGTTTGATTAACTACAAAACTGTCTTCGGAACACGAAACCCTGCCTTTTGGGTAGGCGCTGTGTGTGCCTTGAATGGTAAATATAGAATAAAATCCTACAAACTAGAGGGTTAAAATCCCTTATGTGCCGGGGTAACGCCCGGAAACATTTTGTTCATACTTGAAAGTGTCGTAACTCTAAAGTATGAACAAACGGGGTGACTTCGGCGGCCTCGTTTTATTTTAATCGGGCGCTACTGATTATTTATAGCAATTAAGTTGTTAAAATGTATAATATTGTATAATATTGTATAAATAGATATAACGGTGCATCGTGTTTTGTGTAATGTTACAACGATATGTGTCAGCGCCCCTAGTATCTATATCGGTTCTTAAAAGCTTTTAGCGATCAGTAAGATATCTATGAAGAATAATACAGGACGTATACCTACGGAGTTAGCTCCGGGCGGTCTTCCGGCATCTCTGCTGAATAAACTTGCCAATTTCTGTTCGGCCCACTCGCTCTTGAAAAGTGACGAAGAGCTTGCTGTGACGTTTGACAGCTTCGTTGTGAACAATTTCGAAAGCCAGGGCAATGGAGAAATGGCAAACCTGCCCGACAACGTCGAGGCACTCAAAGAAGCGCTGTCGATTTTGTCTGAGTTGGGAACGCTGCATGTTGCCGAAAGCTGTCAAGAGGAGGCCGAGAAAATTCCCCAGGCCGACTCTGGTAACCGCCTCTTTGCTTCGTTGAAGCGTCATCCCGAATAAGCCGAACCGACTAAACGGCAACCGCTATCTTTTTGGTTAATTGGTTAGACAATTCCAGGTTGCCGTCTTTTATCAATTTTCAGTAAACATAAATTAAAATTTCATGAAACCTCGATAAGCTGCCGCTTACAAACCAGAATGAATAGCGGCTTATCGAAGCTTCATTGCCCATAAAAAACAAACTATAAACAAATGAAAAAAACGATACAAACAATCGCTATGGCCACGCTTTGCCTGTTTTTAAGCAGCGTTGTCCGCGGACAGACAGCACCGCTGAAGATCGGCGATACAGTGCCTGATATTACCCTAAACAATGTAATTAATTATAAAAGCAGCACCGTTAAGCTTTCAGATTTTAAGGGAAAGCTTCTGATATTTGATTTTTGGGCGACCTGGTGCGCACCCTGCATAGCAATGATCCCTAAAATGGATAGCCTCGAAAAAGCGCTTGAAGGTAAGGTTGCCTTCTTGTCGGTTACTTACCAGAAGCAGGCTGAAGTGGAAGCCTTCATTCAGAAGCTTGAAAAGCAGAAAAGTGCCGTTTACGGCCTTGCAGGAGTAGTTCAGGATAAAACTCTTCATCAAATGTTTCCTCATAAAACCTTACCGCATTATGTATGGATAAACGGCCAGGGAGCTGTAATTGCGATCACGGAAGCAGAGGCAGTCAATGCGGTGAATATCAGGAAGGCTTTAATCCAGGGTACTCTGACGGCACGTGTTAAAATTGATTCGATACGTAAGCTTGACCGCACCAAGCCATTGTTTATCGACAATAATGGGGGAGACGGCGGCAACCTGTTATACCACTCCTTGCTAAGTTCTTACACCGCTGGCATCGGAGTGGGGCTCATGATCAAACGGGATTCCACTGGTATGCATATCCTTGCCCGGAACCTGTCACTCTCCGAACTTTACCGGCTGTCATATCGTGACAAAGGCAGGAGATTGAGTCTGAATGATGCGATTATTGACGTTAAGGACATTTCCCATTTTACCAATAAGTCGCATGGACAAGAGTATTTAGACTGGTTAAGGGATAATAATGGCTATTGCTATGAACTTATACTGCCACCGGCACTGGTAGGCCAGGGCTTCGCGATCATGCAGCAGGACCTGGCCCGCCTCTTCCCGGCCTATAGGTCATCGGTTGAAGAAGGAAAAACGCCCAGTTTGGTCCTCGTACGCAACTCTGACCAAAGCACATTTGTCAGTTCAGGCGGAAAGCCTGTATTAGAATTTGACCGCTTTGGCTGCCGCCTCGTAAATGTTCCGCTTAGCGAGTTCATAAACCGGCTGAAGACATTGTACATGCAGCGCACTTTCCCCAATATCATTGATGAAACCGGCTATACCGGAAAGGTAGACATGGAAATAAATGCTTCCCTTTCCGACCTGGGCTTGCTGAACAAAGAGCTAAACAAATATGGCCTTCAACTGAAAACCGAAGAGCGTATGGTCGAAACCCTGGTAATCAGGGAGAATGAATAAGCCCGTGCGTAGGGCTAAACATCCATGACGACCGCAATTGATAAATCACAAATCATTAAAAAAACCAAAATGAATAAACTGTATTATATTTTTTTCCTGCTCTGTATTCCGTTCTGTGCATGGTCGCAGAGCAGCAGTATACTCCGGGGTAGGGTGCTGTCTGATCATAACGGGGCAGCTCTTGCCGGGGCAAGTGTCCGGCTTAAAGGATCGAATGCCGGTGCATCTACCGATGCTGAAGGGCACTTTAGTATGCGCATTACCGGTGAGCAAGCGACACTCTCGATTTCTTACCTTAGTTATTTGAGCCGTGAGGTAACTGTTGATCTGCCCGTCGATGAAGTAATGGATATCCGTCTTTCAGAAGATGCGAGATCCCTGGGCGAGGTGGTGGTTTCTACAGGTTACCAGGAAATCCCCCGGGAGCGGGCAACAGGGTCTTTCGTTCAGGCGGGACAATCGCTGCTAAATCAAAGGCTGAGTACCGATATCTTGAGTCGTTTGGAAAATACGGTAACCGGGTTAGTATTCAACCGTAAAGGTTTGAGCTCTATTAGTATCCGCGGACAGAGTACCATTTTTGCCAATGCTCAGCCGCTTATTGTACTTGATAATTTCCCCTACGATGGAGATATGAATAATATCAACCCGAACGATGTGGAGAGTATTACGGTGCTTAAAGATGCAGCTGCGGCTTCCATCTGGGGCGCCCGGGCTGGAAACGGTGTGATTGTAATCACGACCAAAAAAGGCAGGTTGAACCAACCCCTCCAGGTAGCTTATAATACAGGCTTAACTGTGGGCGATAAGCCTGATCTGTTTTATCAGCCTAAAATGTCTTCAGCCGAGTATATTGCTATTGAGCAGAGGCTCTTTGACCAGGGGTTTTATCGCAGTGCAGAATTATCGGCGGCACGCACTCCTTTGAGCCCGGTAGTGGAACTCCTGATAGCCAAAAGAGATGGCAAATTAAGTGCCACGGAAACAGTCTCGCGTTTGGAAGCTCTGAAGCTCCGCGATGTGCGGAACGATCTGGAACGCTACGTCCAGCAGAACAGTATAAACCAGCAGCATGCGCTGACCTTTAATGGGGGTTCTGAAAATCAGCGGTACTATTTCTCAACAGGTTATGATAATAACCTTGAAAATCTGAAGGAAAATAGTTATCGCCGCTACTCCCTGAATGCCAGCAGCACCTATTTTGCCTTAAAAAAGAGGCTGGAAATAGTTACCGGCGTATCCTTGCTGCAGAGCCTTAACCGCCGGAATAACACGGGCACCAGTATTCAACTGGCTACGGTAGGAAACACCGAACTTTACCCTTATGCACGCCTTGCAGACGATCAGGGCAGGACTCTTGGGATTGTTAAGGACTACCGGGAGACCTACACTGCGCAAGCCGCAGGCCAGGGGTTGCTCGACTGGCAATACCGTCCAATCGAAGAGATCACATTGGCAGATAACCTGGCAAAACACGATGAATACCGGCTGCATCTGGGATTGAAGTACCAGCTACTCAAGGGCCTTAAGGGTGAAGTATTTTATCAGTACAATAATAATAAGGGCAATGGTACCGAACTGCACAACACCGGGAGCTATTTTACGCGCGACCTGATCAACAAATTTACTCAAACTAATGCAGATGGATCGTTGAACAGGGTGATCCCAGTTGGGAGTATACGAGACAGAACGAACAGCTCGCTTGAAAGCCGGAATGCCCGGGGACAGTTGGTTTATTCGGGAAACTGGCGTCAAAAGCATGAAATTACTGCACTGGCCGGAGTGGAAAAGCGAAATACCAGAAGCGTTTCCCTTTCGACCAGGACATACGGTTATGACCAGGAACACGGCGTCAGCGCAGGCATTGATTATGTTACTCGATACCGGCAGTATCAGAATCAAAATAGCTTAGCCGCCATTCCGTTCACAGACCAGGAGAGCGACCTCAGCGACCGCTTTTTATCGTGGTATTCTAATGCATCTTATGAATACGATAGAAGATATATCCTTTCTGTAAGCGCGCGTATTGATCAGAGTAATTTGTTCGGCGTAAAAACCAATCAAAAAGGTGTGCCGCTTTATTCGCTCGGCCTGGCCTGGAATATTCACAACGAGAGCTTTTATAATTATAGCCTGTTCCCCTACCTTAAGCTCCGGGCCACTTACGGATATAATGGCAATGTAGATAAGAGCCTTTCGGCTTATACCACTGCCCGTTATCTGCCCGGCACGGTTTCAATCAGTGGCCTTCCTTATGCGCAGGTATTTAGCCCGCCAAATCCCCTTCTTCGCTGGGAAAGAGTAAAGATCATAAACCTGGGGCTGGATTTTGAAAGCGCTAAGGGTCTTTTTACAGGAACGGTGGAATACTTTCATAAAAAAGGGATCGATCTGATCGGCGATAGCCCCTTTCCCCCGTCATCCGGCATTACAACCTTCAGGGGAAATAACGCTATGATGAAAACAACCGGACTCGACTTAACACTGGCTGCGCATACAGGCGGCAAAGGCCTGAGATGGAACCCGATCTTTATGTTAAGTTACGTAAAGGAACGCGTAACGGAATACCTTGCTACATTCAGTACCGGCTCCTACTTGCTTGGTGTGAACCCCGTTGTAGGTAAGCCCCTTTACTCTTATTACAGCTACCGGTGGGCAGGGCTCGACCCGCAAACCGGTGATCCGCAGGGCTATCTTGCTGGTTTGCCAAGTAAAGATTACGCAAGGATCATTTCAACCGCCACGTTGGATGACCTCGTTTTCAGCGGGCCATCAAGGCCGCCGGTGTTTGGAGCTATTAGAAATACCTTCAGTTGGAAACAGGTGAGTTTCTCGGCTAATCTTGGTTTCAGGGTCGGTTATTATTCTCGGCGAAACTCGGTGAACTATGCCACGAACTATGGTCTGGGAACGCATGGCGATTATTCAAACCGATGGCAAAAACCGGGCGACGAACAGCAAACGCATGTTCCGTCGGTGCCGGTTACCGGTGATCGTAATCGCGATAATCTCTATATCTATTCGCAAGAATTAATTGAGAAAGCCGATCATCTTCGTTTGCAGGATATTCAACTAAGCTATGATTTTTCGCGAGCCAGGCTGCAGGCGCTCCCTGTAAAGTATATCCGGATTTTTCTGTATGCCAATAATATTGGAATACTATGGAAAGCTTCCAAATACCCCGGAGATCCTGAGTATGGCAACTCGGGCTCGGCCTTACTACCTGTACCACGAACCCTGGCAGCAGGTTTCAAAATCGACTTTTAAACCAAACACTAGCTGTTAAATATATAAGACCATGAAACAAAATAATTATATCACGCTTCTGCCCGGACAGCAATTCATATCTGGCATCCTGGTATTGCTTTGGATGTTTTGCGCATCGTGCGGCAAAGAATTTCTCGAAGAGAAGCCCAACAAGTCTTTGCTGATACCGACAACCCTGGCAAACTTTCAAAGCATGCTGGATAATCCTTTATTGAACCGGATGCCGGCATTAAACATCATCGCTTCAGACGACCTTCAGAACAATGGCAATCTTGTGTCTTTGGCGTTCCCAGCTGAAAAGGGAGCGTATTTATGGGAACAGGATATGTATGGAGGATCGGTCAATATCCCCGACTGGGAGCTGCCATACCAGCAGTTGTTTTATGCTAACATAGTACTCGATGGCCTGGCTGATATGACCAGCCCCGAAGCTAAAAGGCTAAAAGGAAGCGCCCTGTTCTTTCGTGCGTTTGCCCTTTTTAACCTCGCTCAAAGTTTTGCAAAACCCTTTAATGCCGGCACAGCCAAGCTGGCTGCTGGTGTGCCGGCCCGACTGGAATCGGACGTAAACGTTAAAGCAACAAGGGGAACGGTTCAGGAAACTTATGACCGGATTCAGGCAGATCTGAAAGCAGCGTCGGGTGTGCTCAATACGACCGAAAATTATAAAAGCCGGCCTTCTAAGCACGCAGTCATGGCATTGTTTGCCCGCGTTTATCTATCAATGCAGGCTTATGACCAGGCCGAAAGGTATGCCGATTCGGCGCTGCAGATCAGCAGCGCTTTGATCGATTACAACACGCTGAATGCAACTGCAGCAAACCCGGTGCCGATCGCAATAATCGATAAGAATGCTGAAGGGATCTTCTATGCTATTCATACCAGCTATTCTTTTTTTAATTCTGCGTTAACTGCCATAAACCCTTCAATTTACCAGCTCTACAACTCAAATGACATGAGGAAAACTATATTTTTTAATGACAAGGGAGGAGGTTTGATTGGTTTTAAGGGAAGCTACAATGGAGATCGGACGCTATATGGGGGACTCGCAACTGATGAAATGTACCTAATCCGTGGAGAATGCCTGGCACGAAAAGGAAATGCTGATCTCGCAATGGCAGATCTCAATACTTTGCTGCTCAACCGTTGGAAGAAAGGAACGTTCGTCCCCTTCAAAGCTACCGATGGTGCAGATGCTTTAAAACAGATATTGGTTGAACGGAGGAAAGAGCTCGTCTGGAGGGGCTTAAGATGGAGTGATTTAAGGCGTTTTAACCAGGACCCAATAATGGCCATAACCTTAACCCGGAACAGCGATGGCAAAATATATACACTTTTGCCTAATAGTAACCGGTATGTTTTTCCGATACCTGATAATGAGGTCAGAGGAAGCGGAATTGAACAGAACCCGCGTTAAATTTATCCGGGAATCCCAATGATGGGTTCCCGGATAATGTGGTTAATTTACATATCCGTTATCTTCCAGGATAAGATCCGCATGAGTTTCATTATACCCTTTATCCTGGGTATTTGGATCGTAGCTGAAATAGGCTTTACAGATTACATCCTGAGCAGGATCACACTCTGAACTGGTTGCCACTTCCCATACCTCGCTTGTCAGGCTGATGCGCTGATATAGAACGGAAGTACTTTTTGGAGGCGGACTTTTAAAGGCGAATGCAGCAGAAGCTGCCAGTATCATGGCAATTACAGCCAGATTAATTTTAATACGTTTCATATCATCGATTTTTAATAGTGTAATTAAATTGTTTGAATTCTCTTGTTGTGAATTAGGCATAAGCTTTACTCATTTTTCCTTTCCCATATCACCTCCTTTCTTAGTTGAAATAATAAAACCAGCGAGCGCCAATGCCAGAAAGAATAAGTTGAATACCAGGTGCTGTCCCCAGGTAAGTTTGGAGATGATACCCCCGCAAGAGCAGGGTATACGCTCAAAGGCATGATTCATCACCAGGATTATATACATACTGAACAGGAACAGCAGAATGCAAGAAACAAAAAGCCCTGAGTTTCGCCACCTGTTAACGCACAGCAGGCCTGCTGTGAAAAGCTCGGACACCGGTACTGCCCAGAGAAGAACCTTGTTTATAGCGGCGGGAAATATCTGGTTCATCATCTGCATCCGGCTTTGTTCATAATTCAGCAGTTTGCTCAAAGCCGCATACACCCAAAGGAAAATAAGTAAACTCGAAATAACCGAAACAACCGATGACCTGTTCATCCCATATGTATTTGATGTAAAGAAAAAACACTAAAAAGGAAAAAAATTGCGCTTTACTTTTTCTGCTCATTTTTTTTATGAAGAATATATTTCTGCAAGGATCGCGAATAACGGATGTCGTGGCCATCCTCTTTCAACTCGCTTATCCAGTTTGTGATCGTGTCTTCACTGCAATCGAATAGCCGGGCGGCCTGTCCTCGGGAAATGAACCTGCCTTTTTCAAGCATGTTCAGCATCCTGAGCAAATTTTGCTGATGGGAACGAAAGGAGCTCATAACGGTTCTGTCCGATCTATTTTTCTGAGAATTTTTTTAGAATGCGAGGTTTTAAAAATATAGGTCCCGCTTTCACGGTGATGACATGCACGTTTTTAAAGATCGTAGGGGTATTCCAGCCATAATTTCCATCCCCGCGAAAGCCTAGCTACCGCAGGCAGAGAGGATCTACTTTTGTGCTCTAATTTCACGGATATTTCCAGGTGTAAATAATTTTTTACACCAACGCCGGGTTTTGCTTGATGAACGTGGGTTAATAACATGTCATCTTTAAAACGCAGGAAAAGGCTGTTGGTATTTTAGGAAAGCAGATCATCATACCCTATCAAGGTATAGCCAGGAGCCTCCCCCGTTTTAGCTGCTGATAAAGATATTTCATAAGTAATAAATAACGACCAGCCGATGATATGATAATATACCATAGAAGGTGTTTTAGGGATATACTTTAAAACTAGATCACGCATGGAGCCGCCTTTATCAAGTAGGTTCAGGTGTTGATGTAAAAGATTATATAAAAAAAGTAGAGAGCGCTACTTTATACTAAATATAGAAAGCGCGGGGCTTTACATCCGTTCAACTGATTCTAAATGATAGCATAAACAGCTATCAGGGTACAATAAAACTCATTCCCGATAGGGGCTCGGATTT
>JBBJNR010000028.1:0-39183 GCA_037719315.1 Daejeonella sp. | reverse complement strand
GATTAACCCTAAACTTTTACATCGGAAATATGCGGTTTATCGGACGGATACGGTTATTTCTAAAAGCGCTGGCTTAAACTATGGTTTACAGGCGGTTGCATAAAGCTCATTGCTAAAAGCTTTTTCTTATCTTTCGGACTTGAAATTGAAATAAAATACAGAATGAGATCTTTTAAACTATTTATTATCCTTCTTTTTATAAGTCAGATAACCTTTGCGCAAAGTATCGTAAGCCTGATCAGCCGCGCTGACATGTTTTTTGATAGCATGGATAAAGGTAAATTTGAGGAAGCCCATGGTTTTTTTGATGAAAGTGTTAAAGGCAAGCTCACGGCTGATGAGCTGAAGCTTTTCTGGTTAAGGCTGGGTAATTCCCTTGGCACCTATGAATCTGTTGACGGCGCTCAAAATAAATCGCAGGGAGAGTATTTCCAGGTGACCTTGAACTGCGTATTTACCAAAGGATCGCAAAATTTCACTTTTGTGTTTAATAAAACCGAAAAGCTAATGGGATTCTTCGTTGCTCCAACAATTAATGAAGCAGCTTACGTACCTCCCGCATATGCTGATACAAATATATACCGCGAGAAAGAAATAGCGGTCAAATTTCAGGGCGGAGAAATGGCTGGGATGTTAACCACACCCAAAGGGGCAAGCAACTATCCGGTTGTGATCCTGGTACACGGTTCCGGGCCCTCAGATATGGATGAAACCGTTGGGCCTAACAAACCTTTTAAGGATCTTGCCCTGGGCTTAGCGGCTAAAGGGATTGCTACAATAAGATATGTCAAAAGAACTATGGTGCATCCAAATTTGTTCACCAAAACCTTTACGGTCAAAGAGGAAGTTACTGATGATGCGCTTGCTGCTATTGCACTTGCAAGGACGCTACCTGGTGTTAATAAAAGCCAGATATACGTTCTTGGCCATAGCCTCGGTGGGATGCTTGCGCCGCGTATTGCCACTATGGCCCCTGATTTAAACGGAATAATCGTCGCAGCTGCCCCCGCACGGAAATTATCTGATGTGATAGCCGAACAGAATAAATATTTATATGTCAGCTCGGGGGATACTTCGGCTGCGCTCAAGCTGCAATTTCAGGAAACTGCTAATGAGATCGACAGGTCGAGGCTGATGAAGCTTGGAGATATCGCTCCAGACTCAGTTATTTTATCAGCGCCGGCGTCTTACTGGGTCGATCTTAATATGTATGATCAGCTGGCCTCTGCTAAAAAGCTTACTAAACGGATCTTCGTGATCCAGGGTGAGAATGATTTCCAGGTCTCCACCCAGGATTTCAATATATGGAAAAATGCTTTAAGCCCAAATAAAAACGCCGCGTTTAAGCTTTACCCGGACCTTAACCACTTGCTATCATCGCAAAAGCAGAAAGGCAACGGGATGCAGTACCGCATCCCGGCAAGTGTATCACCTGTCCTGATCAATGATATTGCCGCCTGGATTAAAGGTAAATAGCGAAGCCAATACTGGAGCCAGGAATCACCGTTTGGTAGACGTCCTGACTCTTGGCTCTTGGCTCTTGGCTCTTCTAAACTGCCCTTTTCCTTCCTATATCCGGCAAAAAAACAGTTATTATTCCTATAAGCGGTAATAACGCGCAAATACTGAAAACGTATTCAATACTTGTACGATCGGCCAAGGCTCCAAGCAAAGCTGACCCTATTCCACCCATCCCAAACGCAAAGCCAAAAAATAACCCGGAGATCATTCCAACCTTTCCGGGGATCAGCTCCTGGGCATAGACCAGGATAGCGGAAAACGCCGATGCGAGGATCACCCCGATTGGCACGGTAAGAGCTGCTGTCCAGAAAAGATTAGCATGAGGGAGCAATAAAGTGAAGGGAGCTACGCCGAGAATAGATCCCCATATAACGTACTTACGCCCTATCCTGTCCCCCAGCGGCCCACCGATCAAGGTTCCGGCAGCGACCGAAAAAAGGAATATAAATAAATATACCTGTGAGCTTTGAACAGATACACCAAACTTGTCGATCATATAAAAAGTATAATAGCTGCTCATACTGGCCAGGTAGAAATACTTTGAAAATATAAGCGTCAACAGGATCAGCACGGAAATTACCACCTGTTTAGCGGAAAGCAGCCGGGTATTCGTCTCTGCTCCCGGGGCCTTTTCCGTTTTTAACCGGATCTTCCTTTTATACCATCCGCCGACGTTTATCAGGATGAGGATCGCAAGTAAGGCCAGCAAGGAAAACCAGATGATATTTGATTGTCCGTAAGGGACAATGATTAATGCTGCGAGTAAAGGACCGATTGAACTGCCGGCATTACCGCCAACCTGGAATACGGATTGTGCCATACCGCGTCTGCCCCCGGAGGCCATACTTGCCATCCGGGATGCCTCCGGGTGAAAAATTGAAGAGCCTATTCCAACCAAAGCTACAGAAACGATCAGCATAGCAAAGCTCGGGGCTAACGACAGCGATATCAGACCAGCCAATGTAAAACCCATGCCCACAGCCAGAGAGTAAGGCTGTGGCTTACGGTCGGTATAGATCCCAACAAACGGCTGGAGCAAAGAAGCAGCCAGTTGAAATGTGAGTGTGATCAGTCCAATCTGCGCGAAAGTAAGGTTGAATGAATTTTTTACAACCGGGTAGATTGCCGGGATCAGCGATTGTATCGTATCATTCAGAAGGTGTGAAAAACTAATTGCTATTAATATGGGGAATACTGTTTTTCCGGCTAAATCCTTTTTGCCTGCTATGGGCATCTCACCCGGGCTGTTCACCTGCTCATCCATGAATAATACTATGTACCAAAGTTTCCTTCCGGACTGCAAATATCAGAGGTTGAAACCAGAAAAGCGAATTTAGATCCGCATTGGTTTTAATTGAATCACACCTTGCTTTGAAAGACCTCTCTTAAATGCCAGACAGCTTTATTCTTATCGGAGGAATCACCAGTCCTGATGACGTCGCACAAAGCAAGCAGCTTATATAGAAGCCTGTCTTTTTTAACAGCTTTTATCACCTTAGGATAGAGCGGCTGAATGCTTGTACCTCGTTCCTTGCCCAGTTCATCAGCCCATACTAATTTTTCTTCAGTAGAAAAGCTAAGGTATAGTGAAGACTCAGAATGTGCCGTATAGATCCCCTTCATTACAGCTCCCAGCTGTGCCGGAAACACATAGGGAAGCCCATGTTCAAGGAATTTTAGAAAAGGTTCTTTATTAACTATTCTGGAGTCGCTTACAAGTAATCCGCCTATGGCCGACCGGTTTAAAGATTCGCTTACCTCTGAAGCGCTTATGAGTAATTTTGAAGAGAGATCACGAATCTTGCTGCCTTCTTCCCCATCAATGATCAGCTTCAAAAGAATTACGATGTCCTGCGGACGCATTCCTTTGTGTTCTTTCATGAAGAAAGATACAAATACTATTTCGTTTTTCGCGAAACGAAAAAAAAATATAGGAAAATATAATAGTTTAGTTAAAACAATAGTTTTTTGTCAATTGTATTAAACGCAACTTCAACTTTCAGCTCTCCACTAACTCAAAGGTGCCCCCACCTGCAGATCACATCTATGCCCGGGTACTCCATGGGCAGGGTTTAATTTTAAACCCGCAGGGGCTGTCGCCGCAGGCTGAGGCGCAGGAGTCATATTAATATTGGGTGTAGGCGGGGCAGGCGCAGGAGTGCCGGAAGCAGCATTGGTTAAGGGCGCTCCCACAGGCAGGTCACAACGGTGGCCTGCAATTCCGTGAGCCGGGTTAAGGGCAGGGGCCCCGGCGCCAGGCGCAGGCTTATTCTCTGCTCCCTGAACCTGCTCAACAGCGGCGGGCGTTCCAGGTTTCTTTTTATCATTCTGAACTACTGCTATAAGCGCTGCTCCGGCAAGTATAATTCCTCCGATTATAACTATTGTTTTCATAAGTTTAAGATGACTGAATTGTTCTGCCCTATACAAAAGTACAAAATATATTAAACTCTATTCCCGGTTAAAAAGTACTGCCATCTATCGGATCGTGAAAATATCGCTGCCAATCTGAGAAATTCCTTCCATCACATTTCATAGATTAGCAGTCTAATTAAAATCATTGAGATACTTCGTTCACATCGGCTATAAAGGCACCCGTTATGCCGGCTGGCAATATCAGCCTGCCCAGCTAAGTGTGCAGCAGGTTCTGGAAAGTTCTCTTGGCAAAATCTTAAAAACCACTGTTAAGATATTCGGATGCGGCCGTACTGATGCAGGTGTACATGCGAGCCAGTTCTTCTTTCATGTAGATATTGAAGATAAGTGGGATTTTGACCTGTTTTTCCGCTGGAACCGCATCCTTCCGGATGATATTGCGATCTTTGATATCATACCCATGCAGGGATTGCCACACGCCCGCTTCGATGCCACACAGCGTACCTATGATTATTTCATCCACACGTACAAAGACCCTTTTTTGAGCGATAGCAGCGCTCTGTACCTGCGCGGGAATCTGAACCTGAAGGCAATGAAGCAGGCGGTTGATCTGTTGCCGAAATACAAGGATTACCGCGCATTCTGCAAATCACCCGATAAGAATGAGCATACAATTTGTCATGTTTCATCAGCGTCGCTTTTTATCAACCCGGCTGGCGACCGCATTCGATTCTGTATTTCTTCAAACCGCTTCCTTGGACGGATGATCCGGATTCTTACCCGAAAGTTGATCGAAATAAGCGATGGAACTCTTAGTGTGGATGAATTTGAAAGCCATTTTATTTCTAAAGAAACGCCGGCGCTAATTTTTCCCGCCCCTCCGCAGGGATTGTATTTATCGAAGGTGACTTATCCCGATCTAGATCTGGAAGTTAGGGGAGATTTTTCGAGTTTAACCACCCTTGATAAAAATCCATGGATAGAATTTTAATTTTGGAGCAGTCAAAGGCTTTGACTTGTATGAAATGGAATTTGCAAAACAATGAAACATTCAGAATAATCATATACCTCTTTAAACTTTTGATTTTCTGAAATAATTATTTACAAATTAGTAAATTAGCATTAAAGATAATGCGATCTTCGAGCAATTGAACACCGTAGTTTACACCCATCGATTTAATAAAACAGCAATAACACCTAACAAAATTATTATGAAAAAAATAGCCCCCTCAGCAGTCTTTCTTCTTTGCTCTTTCTTCTTTGCTCCCTCTTATGCCCAGCTTCGCATGCCTCCGGCCAGCAGCTCCCAGACTATTGTACAGGAATTCGGACTTGGTACAGTGACCGTAAAATATTCCCGACCTAATGTGAAAGGACGGAGCGTATTTACAGAACTTGCCCCTTACGGTGAAGTATGGCGTACCGGGGCCAACAATGCAACCGTCATAACTTTTACAGATAATATAACCCTTGAGGGAAACCCGGTGAAAGCAGGCGAGTATGGATTGTTTAGCATACCCGGTAAAGATAGCTGGACAATTATTCTGAATAAAAGTGCGCAGCAATGGGGGGCGTATAAATACAAGCAGGATGATGACGTATTAAGATTTCAGGTTAAACCCGCGAAGGTCAGTGATAAAGCAGAATCATTCAGCATTGCTTTTACAAACGTAATGCCCTCCTCGGCCAAACTAAATTTGTTGTGGGATGATACCAAAGTTGCAATTAATATGGTTACCGACGTCGATTCCAAAGTAATGGCTGCGATTGACGAAAGTATGAAGGGCGATAAAAAACCTTATTTCCAAGCTGCTCAGTATTATTACGATAATAACAAGGATCTCGGAAAAGCGCTTCAATGGATCAACACTGCTGAGGCTGCTGACCAAAAAGCACCATGGATAAAATATTGGAAAGCCAGAATACAGCTTAAAGCGGGCGATAAAGCGGGTTCGGCAGCAAGTGCCAGGGCAGGCATTGAGGCTGCAAAGGCCATGAATGTGCCTGAATATGTTCGCCTGAATGGCGCTGTTTTGCTTCAGGCAAGTAAATAGATTCCTTTCGATTGATTTGCACTATTACCAGGTCCCGGAATACCTGGAGGAGAACTGGACCCGGAAAGAACTGTCAGCCTTCATTAGCCGGACATATAAATGGAAAAATAATGAAGAATTTATTAACGATCCTGCTCCTTTTTATAGCCCAATCCTCCATTGCGCAGCTGCGTGCTGATGAGAAAAAAATCATTGCCTATATCAATGCACACCTGAACGAATCAGAGCAATTGCTTATCGAATCGGTGAATATTAACAGTGGCACCCTAAATATTGAGGGAGTTAAAAAAGTTGGGGCAGTATACCGGAAGGCACTGGATGAGATCGGTTTTGCAACGGAATGGGTCGCGCTTCCGGACTCCCTGAGACGTGCGGGGCACCTGGTTGCCACGATCAAAGGGACCCAGGGCAAGCGCCTGTTCCTGCTGGGGCATTTGGATACTGTATTTGAGCTGGATATGGCATTTAGCCCATACACCAAATTAAACGACTCTACAGCCACAGGCCAGGGAGTTAATGATATGAAAGGCGGCAATGTGGTGATGATCAGCGCCTTAAAAGCCTTAAGCTCCTTGGGGCTATTAAAGAACACACACATTATTGCATACTTTACTGGTGACGAAGAGAGCTCAGGTTCACCGCATCATGTTGCACGGAAAGATTTTATTGAGAGAGCGCGTACGACAGAAATTGCCCTGGGGTTTGAGGGTGCACAAGGGCTGAATACGGTTGCTGTAGCCCGCCGGGGCATTGGCGGCTGGGTGTTAAATGTAAGCGCTAAAACAGGGCATTCCGCAGGAATTTTCAGTGATGGTGTTGGTTACGGGGCTATTTATGAGGCAGCCAGGATAATTAATCAGTTCCGTACGGAACTGGCAAATGAGAAATATTTAACCTTCAATCCCGGTTTAATGAGCGGCGGTTCAGAAATTAAGGTCAACCCGGGCGCTGCAAAGCTGGAGGCGATTGGTAAAACAAATATTATTTCACCGGCGGCTTATGTAGCTGGCGACCTGCGCTATATTTCAGAAGCACAGCGTGAAAATGCCAGGGCAAAAATGCGGGCGATAGTATCGCAAAGCCTTAATGGTTCGAAGTCTTCCATTTCCTTTACAGACGGGCTTCCCGCAATGGAGCCCACGGAAGGAAATTACCGGCTGGTGAGGTTTCTGGATGGTGTTACAAAAGATATGGGTATCGGTGCAACTATAGCTGGGGATCCGGGCTCAAGAGGTGCCGGCGATATTTCAGACATTGCAAAATATGTTGATTCGTTGGACGGAATGGGTGCTTCAGGAGGCGGCGCCCATAAACCTGGTGAAACAATTGACCTGAAGGAGTTTCCATACCTCATCCAACGGGCGGCGCTGATGATCTACAGGCTTACGAGAGATAACCCGGCTTTAAAATAAGCCGACAAACCTTGCCCATTGTCTACGCATGATTTTCATACTTTTGTCCCATGATCGATATACAATCTTTTGTCTGTAATCCTTACCAGGAAAATACATATTTGCTTTACGATGATAGCCTGGAGTGTGTGATCATAGATCCGGGGATGTATGACGGTGATGAACAGAATTCCGTTCTTAAATGCATTGCCGAAAACAAGCTGAAGCCGGTTTTGCTTTTGAACACGCACTGTCATATTGACCATGTTCTGGGAAATAAATTCATTTACGACACCTACGGACTCCTTCCGCAATTCCATAAAGGGGAAGAGCCCGTTTTGAATGCGGTTGTCGCTTACGCGCCTCAAATGGGGATAAGATATGAGGTTTCTCCCCTGCCGGAGGTCTATTTGCCTGAAAGCGGTTCCATAAGTTTTGGAAATAGTGAACTCGAGTTAATTTTTGCTCCGGGACATTCTCCAGCTCACCTTTGTTTTTATAATAAAGAAAGCAATATCTTAGTTGGCGGGGATGTTCTATTTTATAGAAGCATTGGCCGTACTGATCTTCCGGGGGGCAATCATAATCAGCTAATTTCAAATATTCGCGAAAAATTATTTACACTTCCGGATGATTGCCGGGTTTATCCGGGCCACGGGCAATCAACAATAATTGGATCTGAAAAGCAGTTTAATCCATTTCTAAGCTAAACCGGTTTAGATCATAAAAACAATTTTGAATACCTCCTACTATATAGCCAAACGATACCTTTTTTCGAAAAAATCGGTGAATGCTATCAATTTCATCTCCGGTATTTCGATGCTGGGCGTATTTGTGGGAAGTGCGGCGCTTATTATCATTCTTTCGGTGTTCAACGGCTTTGAAAATATTGTGCTTTCGATGTACAATACTTTTAGTCCGGAGCTTTTGATCGAGGCGAAGGAGGGTAAAACATTTGAGCCCTCAGACTCCCGGTTCCAGAATATCCGGAACGATCCCCGAATTATAAATTTCACGGAAGTTCTACAGGAAAAAGCATTGGTCCGCTACGGTAAAAGCCAATCAATTGCCCTGGTTAAGGGGGTAGGCGATGATTATATGAAGGGCCAGAAAAGCCTGGACTCAGCGATCTCTTCCGGAAGCTTTATGCTCAAGTATAACAATGAAGACATGGCGGTGATAGGATCAGCGGTTCAGAACTATTTGTCGGTTAACCTCAATGATGATTTCAGCAACCTGGATATCTATTCTCCCCGAAAAGGCGCCGCTAATTCCTTGAATCCTGCGGATGAATTCAACATACTTTCTATCCATCCTTCCGGTGTGTTCTCAGTCCAGCAGGAGTTTGATAATATGATGATCGTACCACTGGGATTTGCACGAAACTTATTGGGTGAGGAAACCAGGGTTTCGCTAATTGAAATCAATACAAAGCCAGGAATTTCAGTAGATGAGGTTCAGCGCGATATCGCCGAATTACTTGGCAAAGGCTTCGCCGTTAAAAATCGAAGTGAACAAAACCAGCTTCTCTACAAGATATTGAATTCCGAAAAGTGGGCTATTTTCCTCATTCTTACTTTCGTGCTGATCATTGCCATTTTCAACATCATCGGATCTCTGACAATGCTTGTCATAGATAAGAAGAAAGATATTGCGGTACTCAGCAGCCTGGGCGCTAACAATAACCTGATCAGGGGAATCTTTTTTATCGAAGGAATGATGATTTCCATGATCGGATGTATCCTGGGCATGGTGGCTGGGCTAATCTTTTGCCTCCTCCAGCAGCATTTTGGGTTCATAAACCTCGCAGGGGCTAATATGATGATAGATTCCTATCCGATCGGCATAAAAGGAAGTGATTTTATCCTCGTCTTGGCTACGGTATTATTTGTATCCTTAATAGCATCTTCTATTTCTTCGAGACTTAGTGTAAAAAATTCAAGAAATCTGAGAGAGGATCTATAATTTCGCTGGGTTCAGCGCGACGTAACCAGATAATAATCTATAAATATTTATTTACTGAAAGATAGTTTTTTACGTAGTCTTCCACACCTTCTTCAAGTGTGTGAAAATCTTTGGAATAGCCTATGCCGCGTAATTTATCCATACTCGCTTCTGTGAAATACTGATATTTTTCGCGTATATCTTTAGGAGTAGGAACAAATGTGATGGCAGTGGGCTGATTAAGTGCCTTAAATGTACTGGTAGCGAGGTCCAGGAAAGTCCTGGCCGTGCCTGTGCCCAGGTTATAAATGCCAGAATCCTTTCGGTGGTGCATCAGGAAGTATAATACATTCACCACATCCTTCACATACACAAAATCGCGCATTTGCTCTCCGTCTTTAAAGCCGGCACGATGCGATTGAAAGAGCTTCATTGCTCCTGTTTTTTTAATTTGGTGGAAGGTGTGATAAATAACCGAAGCCATACGGCCTTTGTGGTTTTCGTTCGGGCCATACACATTGAAAAACTTTAATCCTGCCCAGAAATAGGGTTTTTTGTCCTGAACCAAAGCCCATTTGTCGAAATCATTCTTGGAGTCCCCATAGGGGTTTAAGGGTTTAAGCAGTGGGATTTTATCCTCATCATCCTCATATCCGTGCTCGCCCATTCCGTAGGTAGCCGCAGAGGACGCATACACCAGCGGCAGGCCGAACTCGACACAGACATTCCAAACGCTTTTTGTATAATCAAGGTTCAGGCGGTTGAACAGTTCTATGTCTGGTTCGGTCGTATCGGTACGCGCGCCGATATGAAATACAAATTGCACAAGCAGCTGATTCTCCTTAAGCCATCCAGGAAAAAGGTTGCGGTCAATTTGCTTAGAAAAGCGTTTGCCATCCAGGTTTTTGTTCTTACCCGGATCAGAGAAATCATCAACCAGGACCATGTCATAAAATCCTTCATCGTTTAGCTTCTGAACCAAACAGCTTCCTATAAATCCTGCGGCGCCTGTAATAATGATCATTTGAGTAGATTTTAATTGCCTTTTTGAAAGGTGTTACAAAAATATGCGTTGTTTAGTTTCAGGGACAATATTTCTTTTCAAAGCCTGTTCAAAGAACAAGGATACTGCATTCCTGCCTTCTTTCCCCAGATCAACGGAATATCTGTTGACGTACAATTCTATATGCTTATACATTACTTCCGTACTCATCTCCTGGGCATGCGAGCGGATAAAATCAAGGCTCGAAAGTGGGTTTTTTATTGCAAACAATACGCTCCTTTGAATGATGCGGTTTACTTTTTGTTTGATGTCGTCGGGAAGACTCCGCCTGATCATAATACCTCCCAGGGGGATTGGACTGGAAGTTAGCTTTTCCCAGTATTCGCCGAGGTCGATGACCTTGAGCAAGCCCTTGGCCTCATACGTAAACCGGTTTTCATGGATGATAACCCCGAGATCGATGTGACCATTGAGCAATGCCGGTTCAATATCGGAAAACTTCATACCGATCTTATTCTGAGCTTCCGGAAATGCCATGCTCAACAGGAAATTAGCCGTGGTGTATTTTCCCGGTATCCCGACCTTAAGATCCCCGATATAAGATGTTAGCTTTTCCAATCCATCTCGCAGATATTCTTCGTTGTTGCAAATAAGCAAAGGCCCTACCCCAAAGCCCAGGGCGCTTCCTGAGTGAAGAAGTACGTATTGATCCACAAGATGCGCATACGCATGATAGCTCAGTTTTGTGACGTCGAGTTCGGCTTCGAAAGCTTTCTGGTTTAAAGTTTCTACGTCCTCATAAAAAACTTCAAAAGTCAGGCCCTCCGTATCTATCTTATGATGTATTAACGCATCAAATATAAAGGTATCGTTAGGACAGGGCGAAAATCCCAGGCTTAATTTCATCTTTCGAGTAATTTAAAGATCGTGTCGTTCAGGTTTTTTATGGCCAGCGGAACATCCCATTTCTCGCGGTTTCTGCGCTCCACATAGTTGGAAACCGCCCGGATCTGTATGCAGGGGATGTGGAACTGATCACAGGCATAAAAAAAAGATGCACCTTCCATACTTTCGATCTGAGGGTTAAACCGTGCCATAGCCATGGCAATGGACAGTTCATTACCATGGATCTTATTGACAGTTATTGCAGTTACTTTTCTAAGCCCTTCCGCAGAGAAGTCCGGACTAGGAAAATCAGAGTGACTGCTTAGACCCAGACCAAGGCTGTCGAATGATAAAAAGTCATCACCATCCTCCGCCCCGAGTTCAGCGAAGGTATCCTCTTTCACTACGCATACTTCACCTGGGGCAATTCCGAAGTCAAAGCTACCTGCAATCCCCACATTAATAGCGAGATCATATGAATTTTGGGCAAGGTGTCTCCCCAGGGAAAATGCAGTCGCAACCATGCCGGCTCCAGTGATCAGAATTTTAACCCTGTGCTTACCGATGATTTTCTCATTCAGCCAGCTGTCCGTTGGAAAGGCAGATAATAAGGGCCCGACCTCCGGTACGGTAGCGGCAACAAGCAAGAGTCTCATTTTGCAAAGTTACGCAAATCACTTAATTTGTACTTAAGGCATGTTTTACTTTAAGTATATTTGCATTTTAATTTATTGAAGATGATTTATATCACCCGGAGAGAAAGATTTAACTCAGCGCACAAGCTTTTCCGTGAAGAATGGAGTGAAGAACAGAATTTTGAAACCTTTGGAAAATGCTCCAATCCGAACTGGCACGGTCATAATTATGAACTTTTCGTAACAGTTAAAGGAGAGATAAACCCGGAAACTGGATTTGTTATCGATCTTAAGGAGCTAAAAAGCATTATAACCACCTACGTAACCAGCGAACTGGACCATAAAAATATTAATTTGGATGTGAGTTTTATGAAAGGTAAGATGGCATCTACAGAAGTACTTGCGGTAACCATTTTTGAGCGGCTTAAGCTGTACGTGGATAAGCAGGGCGCTATATTGCATTCGGTTAAGCTATGTGAGACCGAGAATAACTTTGTAGAATATTTCGGAGAGTAATTAATCCAACCTGAACAGCATGGATGTAAAAAACAATAATGGTTTAGAAGAAAAAATTGACGGCTACATGAAGATCGACAGATACGATAGCGTTAAGATAGATCGTATTGCATCTCACTATGAGGCTATATTAGCCGATCTCGGTGAGGACCCATCCCGTGAAGGGCTGCTTAAAACTCCTGAGCGGGTGGCTAAAGCGCTCCAATATCTGACTCATGGTTATGATTCGAAACCTGAGGAGATACTCCGCTCAGCAATGTTCAAGGAAGAATACAGCCAGATGGTTGTGGTTAAGGACATCGAGGTTTTTTCGATGTGTGAACATCATATGCTTCCATTTTTCGGGAAAGCCCATATTGCATATATACCTAACGGCCATATCGTAGGATTGAGTAAGATCCCACGGGTTGTCGATTCTTTTGCCCGGCGCCTGCAGGTCCAGGAACGCCTTACGAACGAGATCCGTGATTGTATCCAGAGCACGTTGGAACCAGCGGGAGTTGCAGTTGTTATTGAGTGTAAGCACTTATGTATGTCGATGAGAGGTGTACAAAAGCAGAATTCGGTTACCACTACCTCGGCGTTTACCGGTCAATTTGCCAATGAGACCACGCGAAGTGAGTTTTTAAAGCTGATCACCGCAAATTTAAGCTAGTCTTAATAACCCCTATTAAACTATTATTATATGAAGTCATATCTGTTTCCCGGGCAGGGAGCCCAGTTTGTTGGAATGGGAAAGGATCTATACGATCATTCGGAAAAAGCAAAGAGTTTATTTGAACAGGCAAACGATATACTGGGCTTCAGGATCACGGACGTTATGTTCAACGGAACTGTAGAAGATCTGAAACAGACGAACGTTACGCAGCCTGCTATCTTTCTTCATTCGGTAATACTCGCCATAGAGTTGGGGAACGATTTTCAGCCGGATATGGTTGCCGGACATTCACTTGGTGAGTTTTCTGCGCTGGTATCAGCACGGGCCCTGTCTTTTGAGGACGGATTACGCCTGGTGAGTGCACGGGCTAATGCAATGCAGAAAGCATGCGAAATAAGACCTTCCACAATGGCTGCAATCCTGGGCCTGGATGATTATACCGTTGAAGATATCTGTCAGCGGATAAGCGATGTCGTTGTTCCGGCCAACTACAACTGTCCAGGTCAATTGGTTATTTCGGGAACAATTGAAGGAGTGGATAAAGCCTGTGAGCTGTTGACCCAGGCCGGAGCAAAGCGCGCTTTGAAGCTAAATGTTGGCGGCGCTTTTCACTCGCCCCTTATGGAAGCTGCCCGGGTCGAGTTGCAGGCCGCAATTGAAGCGACTGAAATAAACAGGCCTGTTTGCCCTGTTTATCAAAATATTGATGCCAAACCGTATACAGACGTGACAAGTATTAAGCATAATCTCATCGCGCAATTAACCGGAGCGGTGCGCTGGACACAAACGATGGAGAAAATGCTGTACGACGGCGCGACATCTTTTACAGAAATTGGGCCGGGTAATGTTTTGCAAGGACTGGTAAAGAAGCTTGATAGAAATGTAGAAACATCCGGTGCATCTGTAAAATAGCATACAAAAATGTTTAAAGGGCACAATCTTTGTGCCTTTTGGCTTTTTTTAAGACACGATCTAAATCGACCATTTTTGAGCGGCAATTTTAAGATTCGATTACTTCTTCTTATGCTGGCCATCGGCTTTGCATGTACCGCTTTAACATTAGATTTTACCATCAACAAACCCGAGGTTCTCAGCCTCGACGGACAGCAACTTGAGCGGCGCCTGCACCGGAAGGAAGAGTTTATCAAAAACTTTATAGGTAATGAAGCCATCCGCGATTCGCTTAAAAACGTTCATAAAAATGAAACCTGGGCGCAGTATGTAATTTCTGAGTTGGGTGATAAACGGAACATTTATATCCAAACCTTTGAAAACGGGAAGCTTAAATTCTGGAACGGCATTAAGATCGTACTTGAATCTGACAGCCTCCTGAGGGAAGGAACGACGTTCATTCCCTGGGAGAATGGGTATTATGAAGCGATAAAGCAATCCTCGGGCAACTCTTCCGTGGTATGCTATATCCCTATAATGGCGCGATACCCCTATCAGAACGAGTATCTTAAAAATGAATTTTCGCCTGATCTAATTTCATCTAATAACCTGGAAATAGCCGGCTTGAATGACCGGGAAGTATTTAATATAAGGAATATTGAAGGGAGATACCTTTTTTCAGTGAAGCTTAGGCCGAGTATTACCCATACCTTTTATTTGTCGATTGAATTATGGATGTGGATATTTTCGGTATTTTTTTCCCTTGTATTTTTAACCTATTTCTGTATCTCACTTGCTAATAAGGGTTATGTACGATCTGCTATCTTATTTTTACTGCTGTCGATAGTTGGAGTCAGGCTGATGGACCTGGAATTCAGGTGGTTCGCCAGTCATTTCGATATTGAGATCTTCAACCCTAAGTATTATGCTTCGAATTATTTCTTTCCATCTATAGGAGAATTTTTATTAAATGTATTCTCCATTACCTGGATACTTGTGTTCGTACATACCTATCGTTTCGAGCTCATGCAAAGACAAGAGCCTCTGGGCAAAACCCTGAGCTATATAGCTTTTATCATTACAGCTTTTATTGTTTGCCTGGCTGCATTTTTGACCAACGATTTATTTTACGGACTGGTTACTAATTCAAACATCAGCTTCGACGTGACAAATGTGCTCAGTTCAGACTGGATGAGCTGGCTGGGTATCCTCATATTTTGTTTTTCAATGCTGAACCTTTACCTGATAATTGATTCGGCGATAGCTATGTCCGACACATTGGCACTGAACAATAAAGAGCGTTTTTTCATGTTTTCCGGCGGGTTTTTTATCGTTGCTATTGGACATGTTTTATTCTCCGACTTCACTGTATACTTTATTCTTTTTACGATAGTAATCATGCTTTCCGGCTGGGCCTACTACAGGTATAACGGTAATTTCAATCTGAGCATTTTTATTGTTTGTCTGCTTATCTTCGCCATTATAGGGTCGCTAAAGCTTTCCGGGTTTCAGTTCCTGAAGGAACGGGAGGGCCGTAAATTGCTTGCCGCAAAACTTGAGTCGTCAGGAGACCCTAATGCGGTACTGCTCTTTTTTAATATTGAAAAGGAAATCCTCCGGGATAGATTTGTAATTGATTATTTCAGGAACCCACTGGCTAGCCAGAAAGCCTTGAAGAACCGCCTGGTCAAGTTATATATGGCTGGTTATCTATCAAGGTATGACTTTGAAGCATATGAATATGATGAGCGCAATATGTTTTTTAAAGGAGAGGAAGGCACAGATCTTTTAACTTTCAAGAATTTGGTTTTAAAAGGTTCGGTTAAGGTCTCTGAGTTCTTTTACAGGAAAAATAATACCTTCGGATTTCAGTATTATTTTGCGCTGCTGCCGGTTATGGACGGGCCGGATAACCTCGGCACCCTTGTAGTGGAACTGAAGTCTAAACGACTGGATAATGTAGGCGCATTTCCCGAACTGCTTATGGATGGTAAGATCAAAGAGGATGTTCAGCTTAAAGATTATTCCTATGCATACTACGACGACGGACAGCTTTTAAACCAGCATGGTAAATATGTTTATAATCTCCGGAACAATGATTTCAATGGCCGTATCAGAGATTTTGCCTTTGAAAATACTTCAGAGGATGGTCGCGATTACAATCATTTAGTTTTCCAGCCCAATCAGAAGAAGCTTATAGTGATCAGCAAAGAGGTAAACACTCTGGTAAACCAGCTTGCTTCTATGTCATTTATTTTCCTGCTTCTGATGTTCTTTTCCCTTCTGGTTTATCTCCTTCATGGACTCTGGTACAGCCTTTATAATTATAATATAAGCTTCCGGAATTTTAGATGGAACTACCTCATTACCACAAACAGGATGCTGTACAAAACCAGGATCCAGTTTTCTATGGTTGCTGCAGTAGTCCTGACCTTACTGATCACCGGTATCATCACATTTTAT
Organism: Daejeonella sp.; assembly: GCA_037719315.1. Classification (GTDB taxonomy): domain Bacteria; phylum Bacteroidota; class Bacteroidia; order Sphingobacteriales; family Sphingobacteriaceae; genus Daejeonella. The sequence goes on along the minus strand of JBBJNR010000028.1, from coordinate 22,846 downwards.
AACATTAGCCATCAGTACCGTGAACAGCAGGAGGGGACGATCCTGGATAAGCTCAATAAAATTGCCTCCGGGTTTAATAAACAGCTTGAAGACAGTGACTTGCTTGCCATAAATGAGCAGTCGGAAGTAGCTTTTAATACGTTTGCCGATCTCAATGGCTCCGACCTTAATTTATTCGATCTCAATGGCGGGCTGATCCACTCCACGCAGCCCAAGATATATGAGAACGGGTTGATTGCCCGAAAGATGAATTCCCTGTCGTTTTTATATTTAGACAGGCTCCAGAAATCTGAGTATATCAATACCGAGCAGATTGGCGACCTTTCATTTATTGTTGCCTACGTTCCCCTGCGAAATAGTAAAAATGAACCGGTTGCCTACCTCGGACTTCCGTATTTTTCGAATGAAAAGGATTATAGCGACCGGATCGGTCTTTTTCTGAATGCCCTTATCAACGTATACGCCCTGGTTTTCGTGGCCATAGGTTTCTTTGCTGTTTTCGTGGCCAATCGCATAACCAATCCCCTTACGATGGTTCAGAAGAGTTTGAGTGAGACAAAGATCGGAAGGAAAAACGAGCCGATCCTGTGGAAACGAAACGATGAGATAGGCAACCTGATAAAAGAGTATAATCTGATGATTGCCGCCCTGGAGGAAAGTGCGCATAAGCTGGCAAGATCAGAAAGGGAAACAGCCTGGCGGGAGATGGCTAAACAGGTTGCACACGAAATTAAAAATCCCCTCACCCCGCTTAAGCTGGGCGTACAGTTATTGAATAAATCCTGGAAGGAGAAAGACCCCAATTTTGACCTTAAGTTCGACAAATTCAGCAAATCGTTTATCGAACAGATCGAGAGACTTTCATACATTGCCTCAGAATTTTCGAATTTTGCCAAAATGCCCGAAGCTACTCTTGAAGGCGTATATCTCAAGGAAATAGTCTTGCAGTCGATAGAGGTTTTCCGGTATTCTGAACTTACAACGATACGGTTTGACAACAATTGCAGCCGCGAGGCCTATGTTAAAGCGGATAAGGATCAGCTATTAAAGTGCTTTAACAACCTTCTTAAAAACGCCGTTGAAGCGCGTCAGGATAATCTCGAAAGCCAGATTGAAATTGAAATGTATTGTAAGGATAGAGATGTGCTTCTTGAGATCCGCGACAACGGCTCCGGGATACCTGAAACATTGAACCAACGAATCTTTACACCAAATTTTACCACTAAAAGCTCAGGCACCGGTCTGGGATTGGCTTTTGTTAAACAGGCCATTGAAAACATTGACGGGAATATAACATTTGACACGATACCAGGCAGCGGTACCACCTTCTATATCAGTATCCCGATGACAAATTTACCAGTGTGATGTCTCATGGCACTAAAATGAGAGGCTGAAAAACAGTCGGTTTTAAGGATGAAATTGCCTGGCCCGGATCAAATATCCTGCATTTTCAAACTCCTTCACATGCTTCAGGGAAATAAATAATTAATTAAGCCGTTAAAGACTCACCTTTTAACGCACAACTGTATCACAACGATTAATTAACTGAGGGATTCTCTTGAAAGAAAAAACAATTATGAAGAAGTACATCTATCATGTAATTGTGCTTGCATTAGGCTACGGAATTGGATTTGCCTATTCTGCAAAGGACCTGCTTAATGCTGCACAAATAAACAGCTCATCAGTACAAACCCGATCCGATTTTTCAGAAAAAGCTTTAGTTGCTTTAATGAGTGAACTTAAGATTAAATACCCTGAAACAGTGTTATCACAAGCCAGGCTTGAAACAGGAAATTTCACCTCAGATATCTTTAAAGAAAACCACAATTTGTTTGGGATGAAGATGGCTGAGAAAAGGCCCACTTCTGCAATAGGTATCAATCGCGGCCACGCATCATACGCCAATTGGAGAGAATCAGTTATTGATTACGCGCTTTTCCAAAGTTTTATCATCGCTAAACTACAAACGGTGAGTAAGGAATCTTACCGGAAACATATACAGAAATACTATTCAGAAACTTCTGATTATCTGGCGAGGATCGACCGGGTGGCACTTAAGAAAATTTAGGAAGCAAAAGGCAGGATATAAAATCAGAAGAAACGAACAACAAGGCCTGTCAGTAACCGAATTTGCTCTTGGAGCTTGATTTTTGGCTTTTTAATCAAACCTTATCCCCTATCTGGTATATTAAAATAGAAAGTACTTCCGGAATCTTCAGTACTTTCAACCCAGATCTTTCCGCCATGTTTTTCTACAAAATTCCGGCATAGTCCAAGTCCCATGCCTGTACCCTTTTCGCCGAGGGTCCCATAAGAGGTAAAACCTGCATTGTCGCGGAACAATTTATCCATATTTTCTTTTGCGATCCCTATTCCATTATCGGCGATGGAAAACAGGCAGCCATTTTTTTGCCTTTTTGCGGATACGATGACGCGGCCATCTTTATTCGTAAATTTTATCGCATTAGTCACCAGGTTCCGGATGACGGAAGCAAGCATGTGCTTGTCGGCCATTATGGTTAGGTTATCTTCAATATTCTGACCGAGCCGGATTTGCTTAGCATTGGCGAGAGGTTCAAGTTTGTTCAATGTATGTCTTACATTCGCGGCTATATCAGGGATTAATTCAGGAATAAAATCTACCGAGTGAAACTGGATCCGGGCCCACTCCAGAAGGTCTTCAAGCAGTTCATGTGCATTCAAAACCCCTTTATTAATCATACTCATGTATTCAATAAGCTCGTCCCTGGATATATTATCCAAATCACTGAATACAACTTCGAGTAAGGCTACAGAACCGGAAATAGGGTTTCTCAAATCGTGAGCAATAACCGACAGCAGTTTATTCTTTTGGTCATTGAGGGTATTCAGGTCGCTGTTCAGCGATTTAAGGGAATCCTCCTGTATTTTTCTTTCAGTAACATCACGCATGCTGCCTTCGGTACCAATTATCTCCCCGCCGTTTTTAATTAACTGGGCATTTATAGAAGAGTATCGTTTCTCTCCCGCTTTTGTTTTCAGGCGGATTTCAAAATCGCTGACGGTCCCGTTGGCCATGATGGCCTGGATCAATTCCTGCCTGTCTTCCAGGTTGTAATAGAAATCAGTTACGGGCCTTCCGATAACCTCTTCGCGCGTATAGCCTGAATGCTTTTCAATAGAAGGACTGACCTCCGTGACCAATCCCGCCTGATCAGTCTGATAGAAAACATCCTGGATGTTCTCGAAGATCTTTCGGAACTTTTGCCCGCTTTCGAAAAGTGCACTTTCAGCTTCTTTAATTTTGCTTATATCATGGGTGATTCCCAGTAATCCGTATATCTTTCCTTTATCATACAGCGGGATTTTGGATGTCAAGAGGTGTCTTTGAGAGCCATCCGCCCACTTTGCGATTTTTTCACTGTCAATGATAGAATTTCCGGATGTAAAAACCTCCTGATCCTCGGCAGTGCTTACCGCTGCAAATTCCTCCGGAAATAATTCGAAATTGTCTTTCCCAAGGATTTCTGAGGCATCCGTTACACCCATGAAACCACATTCAGCCTTGTTTACCAACAACTTACGCGATTGGAGATCTTTCATAAAAATACCGGTTGGTATGTTGTCGATGAGGGTCCTTAATAATTCACGCTCTTCGCTCAGGATATTCTCCGTATTTTTTTGTTCCGTTATGTCCTGGATCTGAACCGTCCAGTGCGAAGGATTATGGTTTATATCAAGTACTATTGACCCTGACTGATGCACCCATACGACCGCGCCGTTTTTATGCAGGTACCTTATCTCAAGATGATATCCTTTTTTAACTCCTCTTAATACACCTTCCATCGGCGGCTTACCTTTATCGAGGTCTTCAGGATGTGATAATCCACTTAAGTTTAGTGCCATAAGCTCCCTGTTCGTGTAGCCCAGTATCTTGCAGAAACTTTCATTTATCCTGATCCAATTCCCGTCAAGGTCCATTAGCGACATTCCAAGCGCGGAGTATTCGAATGCGGCCCTGAATTCTGCTTCGCTCAGCCGCAAGTTCTCTTCTGCATTTTTTCGGTCTGTAATATCAACCATTGAAACACTGGTCCGTTGTACTCCGTTATAGTCAGTAAAAAACACAGATGATATCTCATAAAGAAAACGCTCTCCATTTTTGCGTATTCCTGTGAGCTCCGCTTTGGCAGACCCAGTTTCTTTCCTTTCCTTAAGGTATGCAGCGAAAGCCGGGTCAGAAATATCTATAAATTCCTCCCTCTTCAATGCCCTCATTTCCTCAATTGTATATCCAAACATGTCCAGCGCTGCTTTATTGGCTTCCAGGATATATCCATCGGTCCCGATCAGAAAATGTGGATTTAAGGAATTCTCCAGGATCGACTTGTACTTCTCTTCGCTGTCCCTTAATAACAGGCTCTGCATTTTTAGTTCCTGTATATCCTGAATTGTTCCTGAAATACGGGTGCATTGACCGTCACTAAAATGTGGGTTGCCGCGCAGCCTTATCCATTGCTTTTTTCCTTTTGCCGTTATGATTTCCAGATCTTCATCAAACGATTTTCCCTCACTTTGCGCTAAGAAGAGTATATTTTCGATCAGATTTGGATCGGTTCCTTCCTTATAGAACTGTTTGATACCGCTTAGTTCCGGAGTAAAATCTTCTTCAACTTCATAAATTTTTTTTACGATTTGCGACCAGAAGATAGTTCCCGAAAGAACGTCAAATTCCCATGAGCCTATGCGGGCGGCTTCACTGGTTTCGTTAAACAGATCATTGCTTTTTTTTATTTCAATTTCCATCAGCATCCGGTCTGTTATATCCTCTGAGGACATGATCATTCCGCCAATCATTCCGTTATTATCCATCCAGGGCCTCACATCCCAGCTTAGCCACTGTACGGTACCATCCATTCTTATGAATTTATCCTGCGGATTTTTTCGGGATTTGCCCTGCAGACACTCCCTGTGAATAGCTTTCCATTCAAGACCAATCTCGGGAAAAAGCTCATTATGGGATTTGCCGATAAGTTTTTCAAAAATCACGTTGTAATCTTCTGCCCATTTTCTGGAAGCAGCGACATATCGCATCTCAAGATCAACGATAGCGATAGCAGTCGGCGATGCGGAGATAATATTAATTAGTTGATTGTCTAAAGAACTCATTCTGTTATTAACACGATCATTAAAGGATCTGCTCCCGGATCTCGTATCCCAAATACGATACTTTTATACTAACAGACTCCGGAAGCAAAACTTTTATTGAAGATATGATGTTCTCTAAATTAAACATTTCAAGAGATCCATGTCAACATTTAACGATATTATTAATTCCGGTCAGCCTGTTTTGATTGATTTCTCTGCTGAGTGGTGCGGACCCTGTAAAATGATGGCCCCCATTTTAAAACAGGTTAAGACGATGCTTGGCGATAAAGTGACGATCCTTAAAGTGGACATAGATAAAAACCCTGCCGTTGCCCGTCAATACCATGTTCAAAGTGTTCCTACATTGGTATTGTTTAAAAATGGCCAGGTAAAATGGCGTCAGTCAGGAGTAGTGCAGGCCCGGGAGCTGAAAACCATTATTGATGCTCAGATAACAGCCTGATTAATCTAAAAAATGATAAAGAAATATCACATTTCCTGAAAATGCTGCTTTAGGCTGATCTTTTATTTCAAGCGATACACCGATAGTGGCCTTTGTTATTCCCCTCAGGTTAGCGATCGAGACCAGCTTCACTTTTAATCTCACCTCGCTGTCAACAACCACAGCTTGCCCGAATCTCAGATCCTCAATGCCGTAGTTAATCTCCATTTTAAGGTTCTGGATATCTACGATATTCTTCCAGAGGTATGGAATTAATGATAGGGTTAAATAGCCATGTGCAATGGTAGCTTTAAACGGGCCTTCCAGTTCTGCCCTTCCCGGATCGGTATGGATCCACTGATGATCGAGTGTTGCGTCTGCAAACTGTATGATCTGTCCCTGGGCTATTTTATGATAAGCCGACGTGCCCAGATCTTTCCCCAGGTGCTGTTCAAATTCGTTGTAATTTCTTATCGTAAGCATTTTAGCAGATTAGGTTTAATAGCGTGCATTCGCTGCTGTCTCAGCAGAGATCTGACAGAACAATATGAACATAATATTTGAATGAATGTTAACTATTGTTAATGAAAGTCCGGAAAACCCTGCCCTTTTTGGAAAATAACTATGCGACAAATTATCTAAGTTTGCGTAAATATGAGTGAAAAGAAGCGGTTTGAGAAAAAGCCTAAAAATTCTATTTCTGCGGGTACATTAACTCTTAAAGAACGTCTTTCTGCTCTTAGTAATTTGCCGGTCTTCCTGAAGCTGGTGTGGCAAACCAGTCCGGTTATGACACTCACAATTTCTTCTCTGCGTCTACTGCGCTCGGCCCTTCCCCTCGCCATGCTGTATGTAGGCAAGCTTATTATTGATGAAGTGTTGTTGGTCAGCGCAGGCAGTCCTGGCTTCACATCCGGGCATTTATGGCTGCTTGTAGGAATTGAATTCGGGCTGGCAATTGCTGCCGACGCATTGAACAGGGGCATCACTTTAATCGATAGTTTATTGGGTGATCTTTTCTCAAATTTCACATCTGTTAAGATCATGGAGCATGCTTCAACACTGGATCTCGACCAGTTCGAAGACTCCGTGTTCTATGACAAAATGGAAAGGGCCAGGCAGCAGACCATTGGCAGGACCATGCTCCTTTCCCAGCTAATGAGCCAGATACAGGATATAATTACAATGCTTTTCCTTGCCGCAGGCCTGGTAGCTTTCAACCCATGGCTGATTCTGTTGCTTTTTGTTGCGATCATACCCTCTTTTTTGGGAGAGTCTTACTTCAATGATAAGAGCTATGCACTTACCCGCGGACAAACACCGGAACGCCGCGAGCTGGATTATATCAGGTTCTTGGGCGCGAGTGACGAAACGGCGAAGGAGGTTAAGATCTTTAACCTGTCAGGATTTATCGCAGATCGGTTTAAAACCCTTTCAGGGAAATTCTACCGTGATAACCGGAAGCTTGTGATCAGCAGGGCAGGATGGGGGGCTTTCTTTTCTATCCTGGGGAGCGCCGGCTATTACCTGGCATATGTCATTATCATTTTGAGGACCATTGAGGGAAAAGTAAGCATCGGGGAATTGACATTTTTAGCAGGGTCGTTCCGCCAGATGCGGTCCCTCCTGGAAGGGGTCCTCACCCGTTTTACAGGTATTTCCCAGGGTGCGGTCTATCTCAGCGATTTTTTCGGGTTTTTTGAGATCCAGCCCAAAATTGTCCCTGTCCCAGGCTCGGTACCATTTCCAACTCCTGTAAAAATAGGGTTTACCTTTGAGAACGTGGGCTTCCGTTATGTTAATTCAGACCGGTGGGCAAACAGGAATTTGAATTTTACCTTACACGCAGGCGAAAAACTAGCCCTGGTGGGTGAAAATGGTGCGGGGAAATCTACTTTGGTAAGGCTTCTGGCCCGTTTGTATGATCCTACCGAAGGGCGGATATTACTGGATGGAGTTGATCTCAGAAGTTACGACTTGTTTGACCTTCGTCAGAATATGGGGATAATTTTTCAGGATTTTTTAAAATACCAGATGACGTTTTCTCAAAATATTGCTGTCGGTAATATTGCTGAAAAGGACAACGCAGGGCTGATCCGGTCTGCAGCCAGAAAAAGCCTCGCAGATGTGCTTGTCCGAAAGCTGCCGGGCCATTACGATCAGATGCTTGGAAAACGTTTCGCGGATGGAATAGAACTGTCGGGCGGGGAATGGCAGAAAGTGGCCCTGGCAAGAGCCTATATGAAGGATGCTCAACTGATGATCCTGGATGAGCCCACAGCTGCATTAGATGCCCGGGCAGAGTATGAAGTGTTCGAGCGTTTTTCTGAATTAACCAAAGGGAAATCTGCTGTTCTCATTTCCCATCGCTTTTCCACCGTTAGAATGGCCGACCGTATCCTGGTTCTGGATCAAGGAGAGCTGATTGAGATCGGCAGCCATGAAGAGTTGCTGAGCAGTGGCGGCCGATATGCCGAGCTTTTCAATCTTCAGGCAATGGGCTACAGATAAGCATGATATCGAAAGGTAAAATATGTAGTATCCGCTTAGGCCGAAGATTAATCCTGATAGCCGGATTTCTTATTCTGTTAATCCTGATCTTCAGCCTAAGAAAATATCCTGGCCCCGTTGAAAAATATTATTCTCTTGGGCTTTATCGTCTTATCCGTAAAGGATTTCAGTTCCTGTTTAATTACATGCCCTTTAGTGCAGGGGATGTGTTATACATCCTGGTAAGCGTTTCTTTAGCCACCGGAATTTTTCAGCTGTGCAAGCTTTTAGTTCAGGGAAGATTTAGAAACGCGTCGTTCCTTTTCCTGGGATTCTTTCTGAAGCTCCAGGCTGCCATCGCAGCGTTCTATATTCTCTGGGCCCTAAACTACTTCAGACACCCTGCCTCAGAAAGGTTAAAGTTGAATAACGATCAGTACAATAAAACTCAGCTCATAGCAGTGACGTCGATGCTTATTGATTCGGTCAATTCAAGCCGCTCTGTTCTTGTAAATTCTGATTTTAACTCTACAGATCAGGCAATTATAGAATCAGCAGTAAAAGCCATTCACGATCTTTCCTCTTTTGATCCCCCATTAATTGCTGTAAAGCCGATTGCCAAGCCGAGCCTGTTAAGCCCGCTTTTAAACTATATTGGTACATCGGGTTACTACAACCCATTTACAGGCGAGGCGCAGTTTAATGACAGGATGCCCATTTTTTCCATACCTTTTGTGGCTTGCCATGAGATGGCGCATCAGATGGGTTTCGGCGCTGAGGATGAAGCCAACTTTGTTGGGTTTATGGCTGGGAAATCTTCAGACGACAGGCTTTTAAAATACTCGTCTTATTATCTGGCGGCACAGGAATTTATGGCGGAAGTGTGGAGAACAGACAGCGCTGCATTTAAACAGATCAAGCTAAAGATCTCGCCGGCTGTGATCAGGGATCTGGAAACGGAGAGGGCATACTGGATCAAATACCAGGGAAGGACCGCCAAATTAAGCAGTATCTTTTATGACAATTACCTAAAAGTAAATAAACAGCCCGGTGGTTTAAAAACCTATAACAGAATGATTAAGCTTACAATGGCCTATTATCATAAAACGGGGTTCTTAAATTGAAAATTGTCTTTACAGCTGACTTATACTCTGGGCTCCCAGCCCCCTTCATATTCCCGGCGCCAGAATTTCATGGCGGCCTTATCATTTTTGATATGTCCGTTAGCAGGATCAATGTTCAATGTCTTGCCAGACCGTTGCGCAATATTCCCTAACTGTACCAATAGTGTACTTTTATGCCCTCCCGTAATATCAGCATTTAACGCCTTCCCATTTTTTATTGCATCGAAGAAGTTCTGGATATGAAAGGCGTCCAATTGCTGCGATGGGTTGGTCAGGTTGCCCACGTCTACTTTAGTTTCTTCTTTGACCTGCTTTACAATTCTGTTTTTAAGATCGTAAATGGTATAGGCATTGCCGCCGCCGATCATTAAAAATCCGTTTTCGCCATAAAAGATTACTCCCACACTACTGCCTTCGATGGGATGCGGATTACAGCTTCTTCCTTCCCAGGCTATACTCGTTTTATTGTTGAATTCCATGGTGATCACCTGGGTGTCGGGGGCTTCCCAATCATCCTGGTACCGATAGCGTCCTCCGGCAGAACTCACCTTAACGGGATAATCGACGCCCAGGCCCCAGCGTGCCAGGTCAACCATGTGAGTACCGTTATTTAACGCCTCGCCTGTTCCCCGGTGCCAGAACCAATGCCAGTTATAATGGATCAGGTTGTCTTTGTAAGGCATTCTCGGCGCCGGGCCCTGCCACAGATCGTAATCCAGCCATGCGGGTACAGCAGCAGGCTTACCAATCCCAATGGAAGGCCGGTTATTGGTATACCAGGTTTTCGCGAAATATGGCCTGCCAATCACTCCGTCATGAAGCTCTTTAATTGCTTTGACGACGTTTGGCCATGAACGGCGCTGGTTACCCATCTGGATTACATTCTTATATTTTATAGCTGCGGCAACCAGCAGCTCGCCTTCATTTGGGTTATGACTGCATGGCTTCTCCAAATAGACGTGCTTGCCCGCTGCAGAAGCCAGGATTGCCGCAGGAGCATGCCAATGATCGGGCGCCGCTACAACCAGGGGCGTCAATATCTTTGTCTTCCAAAGCCCTGCGAAAGTCTGGAACCGACTTTGGAGTGGCATTCTGGATCTTCCTGACGCTGTTTATGCAAATTTGCGCTGCGCGGCTATGCACATCACAGATACTGTAAACTTCGCAGTTTTTTTGAGCGGCCAAATTATTTGAAAGTGCGAGCCCGCGTGAGTTTACACCCATCACCGCAACCCTGATCCGCTCGTTAGAGCCCACGATCCGCGCATAACTGCTTGTGCTAAATGCCGGTAAAATGCCGCCGAATGACAAGGCCGCTGCTCCGGTCATCGTTTTTTTTATAAAATTTCTGCGTGATTCTGAATTCTTGCTCATATCTTATGGTTAGGGTGCGGTCGCGCTGCGTGTGGGAGTATTGTCTCTTATCAGCTGTGATTATATACTGAAGCCAGGGCTGCGGGCGCTCCATTGTTACTTTTGCTGATAGCTGCAGCCTCCATAAATGCATATATTTCCAGGGTTTCGGCGGCAGTTACCGGCGATATTCCGGTCTTGAAAAACTTGATGATCTGCACCAGCAATGGATTATATCCACCATAATCACCCACCGTTGCTACGCCTTTTTCGCCGAAAGCTGTTCCGCCATAAATGTGCTTTCCAGTCCTCGTTCCCCGGAAAGTCCCGATCCGTCCGCCGTTCCAGGTACCGATAACAATTTCCGTTTCCGGGCTATGGATACGAACAACTTCCTTACAGCCGGTCCCCATAATGGTGAACAGGGTTTCACACCATGTATACCGTACCAGAAAAGATCTGAATGTGAACCTTCCAGCGTACACGGACTGTACGTATCCGCTCCGAGCACCTTGCCTACTTTCCCGTTTGCAATTTCCTGTGCGCCAGGAGTATATCTTAACGAAGATGATGAAAAGACCGGGACATTAGCTTTTTTTGCCGCCGTAAAACTTGCGGCTACGTCTTTAAAACTTGCTGCGACAGGCTTATCAATAAAAAACGGCTTACGGGCCTTTATAACTTGCAATGCCTGTTCGAGGTGCAGACGCCCGTCATTCGTTTCGAGCAAAACCACATCCACCTTAGACAGCAGGTCAGCAATGGTCTGGCATATTTTAACTCCGAGATTTTTAACGTCTTCCGTATAGCCAGGTATGCGGTCGTAACTGCTTTTTATCTCTTTACTACCGTAAGGATAGGCAGCCACAATTTTATACCCTCCGAACTCGGCACTTGCGGCAGGGTCGTTCAATGCTTTGGTAAAAGCTACACTGTGTGAGGTGTCCAGTCCGATTATGCCCACCCGTTTTCCTTCGGTTTTGGAATTAACAATAAAATTCACGGTTTTACCCATACCGCTGCCAGCAATACTTAATCCTGCTATGGTTAGCCCCGCTGATCTGATAAATTTTCTGCGGTCCTGATTTTGATCCATAGCGATGTATTTTTTTAAATTTAATAAATTCGTCTTACTGTTTCAGGTTTTTGTTAATTAAGGTCCAGCGTAAAGGTCCTTTCTGGAACCAATATCCGAAACATAGAAACAAGCCAGCAACCTCCCCATTTTGGCAATCGGGATGGCTCCAAATCCTCCAAATATTCCGCCAATTACAATCACAGCGCCCCTGAATGTTAGTTCAAAAAGCCTGTGCACATCAGGGGTTTACTACATTTATCGGACTGCCGCGTATAAACGCGGATAAATTATTTGCTGCGATAGACATAAGCCTTTGCCTGGCTTCTTTTGTGGCCCATGCAATGTGAGGCGTTATCAAACAATTCTTAGCGTTAAACAAAGGATTTTCCCTCGACGGAGGTTCAACTGAAAGCACATCAACTGCCGCGCCGGCAATTATTCCGGAATTCAACGCATCGGCCAGGTCGTTATCGACAACGATCTGACCCCGGGAAGTATTCAGCAGAAATGCGGACCTCTTCATTTTCTTTAAATTGTCAGAGTTTATCAATCCCTGAGTTTCAGAGACCAGGGGACAATGAATGCTCACCACGTCCGACTCCTTTAGTAAAGTGTCCAGATCTGTCCATTTAAAATTCTGCCTTTGCTCTTGTCCCTTCTGTGATCTGGCGTATCCAATAACATTCATTCCAAAGGCTGCGGCCAGGTCGGCAACCTTGCTCCCTATATTGCCGAAGCCAATAATCCCTATTGTTTTACCTGCGAGTTCAATCAGGGGAGATTGCCAAAAACTGAAATCCGGCGAATCCGCCCATTTACCCCGGATAACAGAATTACTGTGGTCTTGAACATGATGACATAGCTCCAGCAATAAAGCGAGCGTAAACTGCGCGACAGAGGCAGTGCCGTAACCAGGTACATTACACACTACGATTCCCTTCGCCCTGGCCGCCTGCAGATCTACAACATTATAGCCTGTGGCCAGAACCCCGATGAATTTTAGAGAAGGCAACTGATTGATGAGCCATGCGCTCACCCTGGTCTTATTGGTGAAAATAACGTCTGCACCTTCACTTCTTTCGAGAATTTCTTCCTGTGAAGTCCTGTCATATATGCTTGTGTTACCGAATAGTTCGAGTTCATCCCAGCTCAGGTCGCCGGGATTCAACGTGTAGCCATCTAAAATTACAATCTTCATATTTAATCAGGAATGAGGCAGAAAGATAATAAACTGAAATCGTGTTGCATCCTGATCAGCGAATATTTTGATTTGGCCTGTATTTTGCACACTCTATTGTATCTTATTTATCTAAACTATTAAGATCGTTCTTTTTCCTCAGTTAAAAGTTAAACAACAAAGAGATCCCGTCCCCACGGGATTTTTTTTGTGCGAAAAATTATACACTGTTCTAAATTAAGGAAAAAAGAGTCTAGAAATCAGGACATATTTCGCATGCTACCATTCATGACCTCTGATTTATACGATAAACTCAATTAAAAATTCGGTGCCTTTGTCTGGGTCGCTCTGGAGCGATATTTTACTCCAAGCACTTCAACCTGAGTTTTAACCATAAAAAGTCCCATGCCTTTGCCGTCTACATTTGAATGGAACCGTTTGTACAGGCCGAACACCTGATCTTTGTTTCTGACAAGATCAATACCACGCCCATTGTCTTTTAAGCTGATATATATCATTCCATCCTGTGTCCAGCTTTTAATCTCAATGACTGGGTTAAGCCCAGGTTGCCGATATTTAATACTGTTGGTAATTAAATTATAGAAAATACTGTACAGATAACTTTTAAGCGAATAAAAACAATCTATCTGTATACCACTAGTCAGTATGGTCACTTTTTCATTTTCAATAACGTTTTGAATACTTGACTTGATATTATCAACCAACTCCGTGAGGGTAACTGGCTCCTGTAGCTCATTTATTTCGCTCTTAATCTTTAAAATGCTGTTAAGATCTAAAATAACTTCGTCTAATTGATTCACGCTAGCCACTAAATCCTTCATTAAGGTATTACCTACCTCAGTATCAGTATCTTCATGTTGTATTATTTCGATGAGGCCAAGTACATTAGCCACCGGAGAACGCAGATTATGGGATATGATGTAGGAGAATTGCTCTAAACCCTTGTTAGACATCAGGAGTTCATTGGTGTATTTTTCAAGACTTTCATTGAGCTCATACAACCTGTTTTCTGATATTTTCCGATCCGTTACATCCCTGAGATATCCGGAAATCCCGTTCGCTGATGGATAACAACTCACCTCGAACCATTTGCCGAGCGCTTCATAATGGTACTCAAAATGCTGAGCAATATTTTCCTGAAATGCCTTGTAAAAATAGGTGTAAAACGGAGTGCCTATTGCATCGGGATATATTTCCCACAGGTTTTTTGAAATAACATCATTAATCGATCGCCCCAGCAATTTTTCGGCTTTATTATTCCAGTAGGTTATGTTCCAGTTTTTATCAATGGCAAAAAAAGCATCATCTATACTCTCAAGGATATTATATTTTTCTTCATAAGCTTTCAGAACCTCTAATTCTGCGTTCTTAACTTTGTTGATATCCTGGAAACTTCCGTATAAACGAACACATTTACCGTCACGGCATTCTGCTTCACCAATAGTCCGTACCCATATTTCATTGCTCTTAGCGGTTATCAATTGTAGTTCAAGATCGAAAGGGATATTATTTTCTATAGCATCCTTAAATGCTTTAACGACGGTTTCGCGACTTAAACCTTCCTTATAGAAATTAATTGCCGTTTGCACATCAGGAATAAAATCCTCCTCAACCTCATGAATTTCTTTCGTCATGGCCGACCAATACAATACATTCGTTGTAAGATCAATTTCATAAGTGCCAATTCTGGAAAGGTTTATAGCTTTTTCTAATAGCTGCTCCATAGCTTTCTTTTCAGTGACGTCTGAAATCATTCCTAAGTAGCCATTGTACTTACCTTCAGAATCAAAAATTGGGTTGGCAGATACGCTTGCCCACAATTCTTTTCCAGCTTTGGAAATGTATTTAAAATCTGCATTGATACTTGATCCACTCTTGACTGCCTGCATCGCTACATCAGCAATTTTACCTCCTTCTTCATCCATAAAGAAAAGAGGATCTTTTTCAATAATCTCCTTTTTAGAATATTCCAGAAACTCGCATAATTTCCTGTTTACGAAAATAGTCTTGTCGTCTTTGTTGACCAGCCAGATTCCTTCCTGCGCAGTTTCCACGATCTGGCGATATCGGAACTGTGTTCGAGCCAGCTTTTCTTCTGTCAATTTACGGTCGGTCACATCCTGTGATGTCCCAATTGCTTTATGTGGTTTTCCAAGTTCATTATGAAGAACCTGCCAGTTTTCGACAATGAACTTCTCATTTCCTTTACCAGTAATAATGCGATGCTCTACTGTTTGTGGTATGTTACTACCCATAGAATCATTAAATGCGTTTTGAACGGTATCCCTGTCATTGGGATGGACGAAATCTAAAAAACTAGTATGACTGGGATTAAATTCGGGGTCTAATTCAAATATTCTGTAAGTTTCCTGAGACCAGGTTACATTAAAAGTATTTAGATCAGTCTCCCAACTTCCTATCTTCGCCATTGCCTGTGCAGTCTGAAGCCTTAACTCACTATCATGAAGGGATTGTTCTGCCAGGGTTCTTAACTTATCTTTTTCAAAAACGTCGAGAGCAAAGGAGATATCGCCGGTAGCCTCTGTAAGAAGTCGTATTTCATCTTCGTTAAAAAAGCCCGCTTCTGTTGCATAGATATTAAATGTCGCGATCAGTTTATTTGCCTTTTTAATCGCAAGTACAATTACAGAATTGAATCCGCCCTTAATTGCCAAGTCACTTAATGTGCTTTTCGGCACTTCCATAATATTGTCTACAATAGCAAAATCCAGCCCATCAACCACTTTTTTTATTGGGCCAGTAGGTTCATACGAGTAATCTTTAAAGAATGTTATTTGTTCTGTCGATGCGCCGTAACTGGCTGTTAGATGTATTTTATTGGTATTAGAATCTGTTATGCCGATCCAGGCAAGCTTAAACTTTCCATATTCCACTGCTATCCTGCAAGCTTCATTAAATAATGCCTGATCTTCCTTTATATGAACAATAGCTTGATTTATCTGGCTGATGAATGAATATAAACGGTTGGCGTATAAAAGTTTCTGCTCGGCAATTTTCCGTTCCGTTACATCCCGGCAATTATCGACGATCCCATTTATGGAAGGATCATGCAACATATTAGTAAGGGTAGCTTCCAGCCAAACCCAGTCCCCATTTTTATTTTTTATTCTTGCTGTTTGACCTTCTATTGGAATACCTGGTTTAGCAAGGCATTCCGTAAGTTTCAGTTCAACGTGTTTGATATCATCAGGGTGAAGCACTTCAAAGAGATTTAACCGTAATGCTTCTTCATCTGTATCACCCAAAACACGAAATATAGAAGGGGAGGCGTAAATCAGTTTTCCTTCGATATTTAAGACGATCAAAACGTCAGCACCATTTTCAATCAAGGCCCTGTAATGCCTCTCATTTTTGCTCAGCTCGTATAGGTAGCTTTGCTTTTCTTTTTCCAGTTGGTATTTTTCCAGGGCGTTTTGAATTGCCGTAGGAAGTCTTTCAAGCCGGTCTTTTAGAATGTAGTCATCTGCGCCTCTTTTTATTACATCTACCGCAAACTCCTCAGAAACGTTAGAAGTAATTAAAATGAAGGGTATACTTAATTTTGTCTCCCGAAAGAGTGTTAGAGCTTCATGCGAATTAAAAGAGGGCAGAGAATGGTCTGATAATATAAGGTCTGGTAGAAAGTCACTTAAAGCGTCAATATACTTTTGTTTAGTGTCTACCAGCAATCTCTCAAAATTGAACCCACCTTTCTTCAGAACCCTGCTAACAAGTTCGGCATCGCTGGACGAATCTTCCAGGTGAAGGATTTTTAATTTTTTCTCCATATAAGAAATTCAGAAGTTTTTTTTAACAACACATTGTTATTAACCTATCGATCAATGTGGCGTATTGTTAACTACCAGCCAGTAAAAACCTAATTCTGCAATAGTTTTCGAGAAATTTTCGAAACTTACAGGTTTTACAACATAGCTGTTGACTCCAAGTTTATGACTCTCAATTATATCCTTTTCTTCTTTCGAGGAAGTCATCATAACGACAGGTATTAATTTAGTCCGCTCGTCGCTTTTAAGCACTTTAAGTACTTCCAGACCACTTACTTTCGGCATTTTCAAGTCAAGAAAAATAACTTTGGGTCTTTCCTCTATATCTCTCCCATCAAATTTGCCCGTTCCAAATATATATTCGAGTGCTTCTTCCCCATCAGAAAGATGGATTAGGCTGTTCGCAAGGTTATGTTTTGTCAAAGCCCTTATAGTGAGCATAGCGTCAGACTTGTTATCTTCTACCAGAATAATATCGTGAATTGTTTTATACATACTATTAAATTTTATTGATATGAGATAGGTAGTGATATGTAAAAACAAGCTCCTTCATCAACTTTTCCTTCTGCCCAAACTTTGCCGCCATGCTTAACAACAATTCGCTGGATTATGGCAAGGCCCACACCGGTTCCTTCAAATTCATTGTGGCTGTGAAGGCGTTGAAAAACTCCGAAAAGTTTATCATAATAACGCATATCAAAGCCAGCGCCATTATCTTTCACATAGAATGTTGAAAAATTATCTTCATTATAAGAACCGATCTCAATTTTAGCGGCCTCAACTTTGCCGGTGTATTTGTAAGCATTGGAAATCAGGTTAATAAAAACTTGTTTGATCATATTTCTATCCCCCTTAATGCTTTCCAGAGGCATGAGGTCTACCGTGATATTTCTCCCCGACTCTTGCTGGTTCATCTCGGTAATAACAGAGTTTACCAACTCATTCATATCCACGTTTGCTAATGAAATGTGCAATTTGCCAATGTGGAAAAATTCAAGAAGGTTATCTATTAACTCTCCCATCTTCTTTGAGTTGGCGAGGATTTCTTCCATTACGCTCAGCCCTTCCTCATCAAGTTTATCCGCGTAGTCTTCAACAAGTACCTGCGTAAACCCATTGATGGCACGAAGGGGAGCTCGGAGATCATGCGAAATGGAATAGGAAAACGATTCAAGCTCCTTATTAGCGGCTTCCAGTTGTGCTGTACGCTCGGCAACCTTCTGCTCAAGCCCAATATTCAGCTCTACAATCTTCGATTCAGCTTTTTTAAGCTCTACGTTTGCGCTGAAAAGTTCATTGGCGCGTTTCTCCTTTTCTTCGTTCTGAAAAGCGAGTTCCTTGTTGGCAATTACAAGCTCTGCCGCCCTCTTTTCTTTTTCATTATTTTGGAAGAGCAGCTCTTTGTTAGCGATAAGCAGTTCCGCGGCGCGGTTTTCTTTTTCATTATTCTGGAAAACCAATTCTTTATCAGCTATTGCCAGTTCTGCCGCTCTCTTACCCTTTTCTTTCACCTGGAAAGCAAGCTCCTTATCGGCAATAACCAGCTCAGCTGCCCGCTTGTCTTTTTCCGCGTTTTGGAAAGCAAGCTCCTTATTAGCAATGATTAATTCCGCTGCACGCTTACTTTCTTCTTCCTTGTATAAATTAAGTTTACTATTGGCTTGCCCCAATTCATCAACTATCGTATTTTTACTCATAATCAGGAGCTAATATGAACTGGATCTTATCCAGCTAGAGCAGGATATTATTAAACGAGATAATCTTTTTTAGTTTTTACGTGCAGGCAGACTGATGTTGCTTAGATCATAAATATATATTAATTAACTGGTTTATACAATTGTTAGATCAGTGATATTAATCCGAATTTCGGAACTTTGAGTTTTTTAAAAATTATACTAGGTTTAGATTTACTTAAAGGCTTTAAATAAGATTGGCAATGCTAAAATTAAACAGGAGAAAATTTATCGCGACCTCTGCAGCTCCTTGCTGCAAGTTCAATTGTAGAAACTAACGCTATGGAAATCAAAGACACAAGCCACATTGCACACCAGGTTTATTTCTGGCTTAAAAACCCCGCATCTGTTGAAGACAGAACAAAGTTAATTGAGGGAATCAAAACGCTTTCGAAAATTAAGGAGATAAAGAAGTTAACTGTAGGAGTAGTTGCTGGTACAGAAAAAAGATCTGTCATTGACGATACCTGGGCAGTTTCTGAACTTGCTTTATTCGACGATATTGCGGGCGAAGCAGCCTATCAGATCGATCCGATCCACGAGGATTTTATTAAGAATTACAGTCACCTTTGGGATAAGGTTGTTATTTATGACAGTGCTGTGATCTGAAATAAGTCCTTGTCAGGGTTTAGAAATCAGTCAGGAACAGGGTAACTAATCCAAATATGATGATCCACGAAATTAAAGCCAGTGCGGTAATAATTAGGACTTTTCTTTGGAAATCTGTTAATATTCTGCGTCGGAACTCGAACCCACCCAAACCGTAGGTCGGGATGACAGGCTTGATTAGGTAATCACCGTATAGCAAAAAAGCCCCTCATTTCTGAAGAGCTTTTGCGGACCGGACGGGACATGAACTATGCCTCTATCTGCCTCTATTTCAATATATTATTAGTTTCTAACCGGCGAACTCCCGAATAACTCCCGCCGGACTTGAACCCT
The DNA here is from genome assembly GCA_037719315.1 of Daejeonella sp. Lineage (GTDB taxonomy): Bacteria > Bacteroidota > Bacteroidia > Sphingobacteriales > Sphingobacteriaceae > Daejeonella. Next base: position 3,574 of record JBBJNR010000028.1, on the reverse strand, counting down.
TTTGACTTCAAATGATCTAGTATAAAGATAATAAAATTTAGTATTGATTGCAAATATAGTCAGTATATTCATTAAGCGATATACTACCATTGGCGAATTTGACAATGAAATTTACAGTAGTTTTAGTTCTTCTTGTTAACTTCAGCTCAACTCAAAATACTAACCTCATAAGTGGAGGTTTTGAAACATCACTTCGTACCGACCTTGTCTGCCAAAAGGAGATAAATTTGCCACAACAAACGATGAAATAGAAGAATTACTAAAGGTATAAGTTTATAACCCTTATTCAGTTTAACTGATATTTCGTTTTAACAAAGTAAGAAAATCTTCTGTTATCATTTCTACATCGTTACTTAAAGCAGATCGAGACCGATGCGCCGGCATAAGCTGCACTGGTTGTGAATTATTGTTATTCGAATAGCCAAAACTAAATGAATTAGTACCATCATTATTCTCTGCTCTGCTCCTAATAATTATATGACTACTATCTGTAAAGCCCGCGGCTATAGATACATGAGTTAAACGTTGTGTTGGATCTATCTTATCCAGAACCCATGCCGCGTACTGTAGGATGGAGATAATTAACTTTTCAAGATCTTCACTAATAACAACAATTCCAAGCCCAGATCTTGATCCATCCAATACATTAAACTCAAACAAAAGACCGCCTTGAGGGTCTAATTTTATTGAACGCTGACCTTGCTCCTGATGGATCACGAGACTATCTGAATCAATTCTTTTATCGCTTCCGGTATTAGTATCAAATATTTTATATTTTCCAAATAACGCCGCTTGTAAAAGATCATCAGCTAATTGTGGCTTTTCAATTTCAGCTGGTCGGAGGACAGCCTGAAAAGGTCCGCTAATAATAGAAAGAATCAGACGCGTTGTGCCATGATGCCCATTTTGCTCAGTTTCAACTGCAGCCATTGCTGCCTGGCTAAGCTTTTCAAAATCTAGAGGGGCTGCTGTAATTGATATTTGCCATTCGTGAATTCCCCGGATTATACCACGTTTTAGTTGATCTGAGGTATCGAAACTATCACGAAATAAACCTTTTTCCCAGCCTTGCACTTCTTTTATAAACTCAGTTTGCTCAATGTCATCTATAAGACCATTTTGTACAAAAGCTAGTACAGGATAACGTTCTTTGGCTTCTCTATATTCTTGATGAGTTGCAGATAGGCCATTTGTTTGTTTTACACCATAACTATTTCCTAAAATAAGTATGACCAATCCTGACTCTCTTAACCCTTGAAGACAGGCTATTTGAGGTGGAAATGCTTTTGCTTCAAAATCTTCCGCCATTACTGCTTCGTGACCAAGAAGCTCAATTGCCTCATGTGCCGCTGCTCTTTGAGTTTCCATGCCAGCAATAAGTGAGCTAATGAAGATTTTCATGATCTTATTTAGTAAGTATATTACCTTTATAAAAAAAATGTTTCATTATATTAAATGAGGTTATAAGATATTCAATAAATATATGTGTTTTTAAGGCAACATTATCAAGTAGAGAAAGATCATTAATAGGTGAAAGTATTGTAAATCACGAATGTTCATAACTTCAATTGCTAATATTTTTGGCGAAACATATATTTGTAAAAAGCGATTTGAAGGATGGAAATAAATACTGATCTGTTTCTCGGTGACTGTAAGAAAATGCTGGCTAATTTGCCTGACGATTCTGTAGACCTTATAATAACTTCCCCCCCTTATGCCGATCAGCGTAAGAATACCTATGGAGGAATTCATTCTGACAAATATGTAAAGTGGTTTCTCCCGATATCTTCCGAACTTCTGCGTGTATTAAAGCCGACCGGTACCTTTATATTGAATATCAAGGAAAAAGTGAATGACGGCGAACGAAGTACCTATGTGATGGAACTTATCCTCGAAATGCGTAAGCAAGGCTGGTTCTGGACAGAGGAATTTATCTGGCATAAAAAGAATTGCTATCCGGGTAAATGGCCCAACCGCTTTCGGGATGCTTGGGAAAGGCTTCTTCAGTTTAATAAAAGCAAAAAGTTCAATATGTACCAGGAAGAAGTAATGGTACCAATGGGCGACTGGGCTAAATCGAGACTTAAAAATCTAAGTGACACGGATAAGGTACGTGATAATTCAAAGGTTGGCAGCGGCTTTGGGAAAAATATATCGAACTGGACTGCAAGAGAAAAGGCGTATCCTACTAACGTGCTGCATCTTGCTACCGAATGCTCCAATAAAAATCATAGTGCTGCATTCCCTGAAGAGCTTCCGGAGTGGTTTATTAAACTATTTACAAAAGAAAATGATCTTGTACTCGATCCGTTTATGGGTTCCGGTACGACAATTCTTGTTTCAAACAGAATGAAACGTCATTCCATAGGAATTGATATTAAGCAGGAATATTATGAAATGGTGAAGAGCCAGGTTCAGCCTGTTGAATTGTATCTTTTAGAACCTAAAGAACATTATGGGAAAGCTAAACCTGAAAGAAGTTACGCTATACGTTGAAGCCAATATCGGCGATTTTCATCACAGGTTACTTGAAAGTCTCAATACATTAAGCCTTCCTGTTATTCTTTTTAAGAAGAACCCGTATCTGTTCAGGGCTAAAGCTCTATTAACAGCAGGAGATATTGTAAAGGGTCTGGTAGATGCATTTCTCTCTTCAAGAGAGGAGACTATATTTGGTAACTGGCTCGAAGGGCTTGCTATATTTATAAATACTAAAGTATATAGCGGCAGGAAATCTTCGACGAATGGTATTGACCTCGAATTTGAAAAAGACGGGATTAGATATATTGTAGCTATTAAATCAGGCCCTAATTGGGGAAACAGCTCTCAGGTTAAGAAAATGGTTCTTGATTTCAATACTGCGCGGAGAACGATAAAAACAAGCGGCGCAAAGGTTCCTCTTGACGCTGTCAACGGCTGTTGTTATGGCCGTGATAATGTGCCTGAGAAGAAAGACAATTACAGTAAACTTTGTGGTCAAAGCTTTTGGGAGTTTATTTCAGGGGATACAGAGTTATACTTAGAAATCATTGAACCGTTAGGCCATAAGGCAAAAGAGAAAACCGACGAGTTTAATGTAGCCTATAGTAAAGTATTAAATCGCTTTACCCGCGAATTCATGGATTATTTCTGCCTTGAGGATGGAAGCATAGACTGGAATAAACTTGTAAAACATAATTCTTCCAAATTAGACAGCGATAAAATTAAAATTCCGAAAGTGAAATAGCTAATAAGGGAGATGTTGATTCTATAAAATGATAGATTCAACTATTCATATGGAAGTTTTAGACTCTATATATTGCCATAATAAACAATATTTTAAATATTTGGAATGCTCAGCAGCTGTGATAAAGTCATTAATAATATAGAATGAAATGTTATAATTATTAAATCAATTCTTCGTCGCGGGAGCAATTAACCTAATAATGCGAATCAAGGGTTAACATAATCAAAAATAGAGGATAAAAAATAATAAAATAGTACGGTAAATATTTGCATAAAGCCTTGAAAATCAGTATATTAAAGAAGATTCTCACGCCAATCTTTAAGGATGATTCCCAAGGCCAAAGCACTA
>JBBJNR010000027.1:24069-40119 GCA_037719315.1 Daejeonella sp. | reverse complement strand
GCTGGATCTTATACTGTCAACATTAGCGATGCCCAGGGCTGCTCTTTAGGTACCGCACTTCAGGTAACTATAACTCAGCCTTCATCAGATTTGAATGCTACCGCATCTTCATCTAATGTAACATGCTTTGGAGGTTCTAACGGTTCTATCACTATTGTAAATGCCAGCGGAGGTTCCTCAATCTATGAATATAGTATCAATGGAGGCACCACCTGGCAGAGCAGCGCGTTGTTTAATAATTTGCCGGCAGCAGGTTACAACCTACATGTACGTGATGCAGCAGGAACTTCCTGTGTATTTATTATTAATGCTGCCCTGGTAATAAATCAACCCGGAGCTTTAAGTGCAACCGCTACAAGCAGCAATACGAGCTGTTTTGGATCCAGTGACGGAACTATTTCAGTTGCTAATATGAGCGGAGGTTCCGGAACCTATGAATATAGTATTAATAATGGCAGCAGCTGGCAAGGTAGCAGTTCCTTTAGGGGTTTGATAGCAGGAAGCTACACTGTTCAGGTCAGGGATCTTATCAATCCAGCTTGTGTATTTAGTATTCCAGGTAATCTATCTATTATTCAACCAGCATTATTAAGCGCTACGGTGGAAGCGGTCAACGTTAGTTGTCGGGGTGCTAACAACGGTAGCATCAGAGTAGTCAATTCAACTGGTGGATACGGAAATTTTCAATTCAGTATTAATGGTGGAGTCAGTTGGCAGACTTTACAAGTTTTTAATAATCTGGGCCCGGGTATTTATAACGTCCAGATTCGGGATGCATTAAATCCAACGTGTGTTCAAACTTTAAACTCATCTGTCACTATCCGGGAAGCGGCGGAACCTCTTGTATCGGCAATCACCAGCCAGATGAATATCAATTGCTTCGGGGCCAGCACCGGCTCAGTCCTGTTGTTTGTCAGGGGAGGAGTGGCGCCATACTCTTATGCATGGAGTAACGGTTCTACTTCCCGCGATCTTACAGATGTACCTGCCGGCATTTATACAGTTAATATAACAGATTCCTACAATTGTGTTAGCACTCAAACAATCAGCATCACTCAGCCTGTCTCAACATTAAACGTTAGTTTTTCAAAAAAAGACGTAAGTTGTTTTGGTGCAAATAACGGTTCCATAAATATTTCCTCAGCCGGCGGAACAGCGCCCTACACATATAGGTGGAATGACGGGCGAGTGACGAAAGATATCACAAATCTGACTACAGCACTCTATACAATCACTGTTGTAGATTCTAAAGGCTGCAGCATTTCACAGGAAATTAGAATAGATCAGCCTGCCTTGACCCTCAGCCTGGAATTAACGAAAATTAATGTAAGCTGTTTCGGAGGAGGTGACGGATCAGTACGCTCGAAAGTGACCGGCGGTACCGCACCATATACCTACAATTGGTCCAATGGGCAGAAAACTTCTGATGTTAGCGGGCTGCCACCCGGAAATTATAATGTCACTATTTTTGATGCCAGTGGATGTACGATCAATCAAATTCTTACTATAACACAACCTGCTGCAGCACTCAAAGCATCTCTAACCATTAAGAATACGTTGTGTAAAACTTCAAGTGATGGATCCATCACAGCTATAATAAGTGGAGGTACATCTCCCTACAAAATTTCCTGGAAGGGAAACGCGGGAACTACTAATGGGATCAGTAATCTGGCGGCGGGGATATATGACCTGACGCTCACAGATGCAAACGGTTGCATGCTCACAGTCCCCGCAGAAGTCAAAGCCGGCATTTGTCCACCCGTGGCAATAGACGACCAGTTTAAAACCTACCAGGATGAATCGTTGACCGGCAGTGCGGCACCAAATGATTTTGACCGTGAAAATGAGCCTTTGAGCTTTAGCCTGGCCTTGCAACCTAAAAATGGGAAAATATTGTTCAAGGCAGATGGCACTTTTACTTATACGCCCAATGCTGGTTTTTGGGGGATAGAAATTATCCCATACAGAATTTGTAATACTTCAGGGGTCTGTAGTTCAGCTGCGATCGCCATCGACGTCATTCCTTTTACTATAGTTAATTTAACGCCATCAATTTCCAATGTAAATGAGGGGAGAAAAATATCTGTTACTGCCAGGCTGGTAAAGCCTTATCCAGAGGATGTAGTTATTAAACTGTCTTATTCCGGGATTGCAGTTAAGGATCTCGATTATGTGTTACTGGATCAGTTTCTGCAAATTATTATTCCCAAGGGCAAGCTGACTACCACTCAAAAAATAACCATAGCGGCCTTAACAGATAATCTGCAGGAAGGTAATGAAGTTCTCAATATTCAAATTGCGGCAACATCTCATCCCGAGGTAAGGATTGGCAGCGGAGCAATGGTAATCATCGGAGATATATATCCGCCGGCACCGATTGACCCGGTTGAGAGCAAAGAAGTTCCTGTAAACACCGATCTAAAAATAGACCCATTATTCTCACCTAATGGAGATGGACAGGGTAATGAGACTTTTACAATAGATAATATAGTTTCGTTCCCTGATAATGAAGTTGTCATTTTCAATCGCTGGGGGAATGAAGTTTTCAGAATAAAGGGTTATAACCAAAGTGACCGGGTATTTAAAGGCTACGCAAATACCGGCTTATTAACAAATACCAATACTCCGATTGTCGATGGAGTGTATTATTACCTCATTACAACACGCCGCACCGTAAATGGGGAGGTGGTCACTGCCTTAAATAAAGGCTATTTGATACTAAAGCGCTAATCGCAAGTATAGACGGAGATTATTAAAGCTGGCAGATATGATTCTGCCAGCTTGAAATATTTTCCCGAGCTTATAAAGTTATATTGATATTAACTCCATCAAGCCTTTGACGTGTTACGCCAATCTGACTTTCCAGGCCAGTAACATTAGTCTGAAGATCGAGAATTAAAGCCTCCCGTCGTTGTATTTCCTGAGCGGAGAGCGTAGAACGGTCGCGTTGAAGATTGCTTCTGATACCCAATAATTTTTCAACCGCATATCTCACAAGAGCTTCGCTGTATGACATGCTTTCCCATGTGTTTTCATAAGCATTATACACATTTTCGCGGGTGCGAACATAGTTCTGCGGCCAGCGTTCACTGTAATTCGTAGTGCAGCTACCTGTTTGATCACCATGGTTGAGATGCGCCTGAAGTGCATTTTCAGAAATATTGATGCTTACCGGAAAGGAATCCCCGCCAGTAGAATGACACACCGCAACCTTTTTTAGATCTTTCGGGCGTTTACGGCTTTTGAAGTCATCAAAGCCCCAATTGATGCTTTCATCTCTATCCCATCTGATCGTTTCCCGGCCCCGGCCTTCATTCTTGCTTTTTCCTTTGTTGTCATTGCCGTTTGTTTTATCTGAGTTTTTGTCAGAGTTCCCTCGACCGTCATTTTTGTTGGAATTACCAGACTGGTTATTCCTGTTTCCATTATCCCGGTCTTCATTATTTCTGCCTTTGCCCTGGTTATCTTTGCCCCGATCATCATTCTCTTGAGAATTATTATTTCCCTGGGAGCGATTATCATTTTTTTGGTTCTGGCCTTTCCCATCACCCTGCGAATTATTTCCTTTATTTCCCTTATTATTCTCCTTCTGGGGCTGCAGCGTCGCAAATTCCAGCATCGTCAATATGATTAGCGGAAGGAGACTGATCTTTAATATGTTCGTTTTCATAATGTCTTAATTAGCTGTGTTTAATTCATCATCGGCTTTTTCAAGGGAAGCCTCTACCTTTTTAGCTTGTTCATCAAGCTCTTTGTTCGTTTTATCGAGGTCGTTCGAAATTGAATCCATCTGTTTCACTTCCGTATCATCAGCCTTAGTGCTATTGGTGGAACAGGAAGCAGTTAGGAATACTGTAATGACCATTGAGGCCATTAAGCACAACATTTTGATTTCTTTCATGATTTTTTATATGATTATGTGTACACAATACGTTTAAGGTAGTAAAAAGTTTTGCCAGCCAGTTAATTCCGGCAGGCTTTTTGGAATAGGAGTAATTAAAATAAGAAATCATGAACATGAACAAAGTAATTTTATTGATTGCATTATCCCTCAGCGTTGGCTTGATGGGATGCAACAAGAACGAAAATGGGGACATGACCAAAGTGAGCATACGGCTTACGGATGGCCCTGGCGCATATGATGCATTGTACCTAAGTGTTAAAGAGATCCAGGTGCTTTCCTCCTCCGGCCGGACAACGCTGGCAGTTAGTGCAAATCCGTTTAATATATTAAATTTCAGGATGGGCAAGGATACCCTGATCGCTTCCCAGGATATACCTTCAGGTAAACTTCAGGAAGTTCGTCTGGTTTTAAACGATACGGGTAACCGTGTGGTGGTCAATGGGGTAAGTTATCCTCTAACAACTCCAAGCGGACAATCTTCTGGGGTAAAATTAAAGGTAAATGAAGATCTTGAAGCAGGAGTAGCTTATACCATGCTGCTGGATTTTGATGCGGCTAAGTCTATAGTCCAAACAGGTAATGGAAAATATATTCTTAAGCCGGTTATCAGGGCAATACCGAATGCAGTTTCCGGCTCAATTACAGGAACGATCACACCTGCGGAATCGAGTCCTAAGATATATGCAATAACGGGAACAGATACGCTTGGAACAATTTCTGACGCAACTGGTAAGTTTTGGTTCCCCGGCGTCTCCGCGGGTACTTATAAGGTTGAGATCTACCCGGTCAGTCCTTATTTGAATAAAACTATTGATAATGTGATCGTTGTTACCGGATCGACAAAAGATATCGGCTCAATAGTCATTAATAAATAATAAAATTACTTAAGATCATTTGCATAGAGCCGGACTTTCGACTTTATGCAAAGATCTTTCTTAGGTGAAACTGAACAAATGCATCCATAGAATCCGATCTTTTATCATTATTATTGAAATTCAAGGGCTTGATCAAATAGCCTGATACTCCCAATTTATCAGCTGCGCGCCTGTCCGCATCTTCGCCGGAAGTGGTCATGACAAATACTTTAAGATGTTTAAGGTCGACATCATTCCTCAGTATCTTTAAAAATTCTAATCCATTCATTTTTGGCATATTGAGATCCAGTAATATCACCTGTGGCAACATCTCACCCGCAGAAAGCTTTTTCCTTAAAAGACCTAATCCATCAATGCCATTAAATGCCGTATAGAGCTCATAATCCAGTTCAGACTTCTTAAGTGAGCGCTGGACGCTTATTACGTCAAGCTGATCATCCTCAATCAATAATATAATATTCTTTGTCATTTGTTTCATTAATGTTTAGGCCAGTTAAAAATAAATGCAGAACCATTTCCTAAGGTTGATTCTACTTTTACAGTGCTATTTTGTTCTTCGAGTATCTTCTTGACAATGGAAAGCCCGATACCTGTGCTTTCGGCAGAATTTTGCTCCCTCAATGTTTGAAAAATAACAAATATCTTTTCATGATACTGCGGGTCGATCCCGATCCCGTTATCATCTACCCTGAATGCATAAAAATTCGGATACTCTTTGCAGGTAATTTGAATTTTCCCACGATCATTTTTACTGTATTTTACCGCATTGCTTATCAGGTTACTGAATACTTGCTCTATCCTTATCTTTTGAGTTGATATTACAGGCAGGTCTTTAACAATCACGTCGAAACCCCTTGGAACGATGGAATTAATAATCAATTCGACCGACTCCTGCAGATTTACAGTTTCCTTTAACGGCTTATCGCGGCTTATCCGGGCATATTCCAATAATCCGTTGATAAGGTTTTCCATTCTGGCTATCCGTTCAGGAATGATGTCCAGATAATTTCTGAGTTCAGCCGTCAGACTATTTCCCAGATCTTCCTCTATCCATGAAACTACATTATGAATGCCGCGCAAGGGAGCTTTCAAATCATGGGAAACTACGGAAGCAAACTGGTTGAGTTCTGTGTTTCGGTTTTCTAATTGTTTGATATTATTTTTAAGGTTATCTGACATTATATTTAACGAGCTTGATAAGCTAGAGAGCTCATCCCTGTAGCTGTCACTAACCTGGTAAAAGTCACCGCGGGCGATTCTTTCTGCTAATCGTACCATAAATTCGATCCTTCTGGTAATAGAGCGAACGATGTAAATGGTGCCGATAATTGATATCAGCAGGGATAACAAAACAAGTATAAGTGAATACAGGCGAGTTTGTTTAATGGACGTCTGGAGCATTTCTCTTCTGCTCTGCCTGATTCGGTATTCGATTAAATTAAATTCTCTGAATTTGACCTTGATGAATTCATTGAGGTTTTTCCCAACGTTTCTTCGCAATGTTCTGTTAAACAGGTTCTGGTATCCAGCTTTTTTTGAAGGTGATACAATGCTTTCCTTTTTGGCATTGATCAATTCGTTAGAATAGCTTATCCATTGATTATGTAAGCTTAAGATGGAGTCTATTTTCTGTTCCTGGGATGTGTTGGTCACCAATGCGTGTTGTAACGAAATAATGGGAGGAACTTCTTTTAATCCATCGTGATAAGGTTCTAAAAAGCTTTCATCTTCGGTCAACAGGAATCCTCTAAAAGCGCTCTGCATTTCCAGTATCTTATTTTGAAGCCGGCTTGAATTTCTTATGATCGCTTCCGAGTTTGAAAGGAAATGCGTATTTATAATAACTTTTTCGGACAATAGATAATTAGTATAAGAGTTAAGGGCTGATAAAGTGATGACTAATGCGGAGCCCAAAATGATCTTCGTAGATAATTTCATGGAACGGGATAAAGTTTAATACTGTGGCCTGCTATAGCCGCTGCTTATAAGGCTGTAATACCAGAACACTTATTTCCTTTATTAAGCAATGGTAAAAGTAACAGATTATTTAGAATCATGGCTTTCTGTATATAGACAATGTATAATCCCATTTAAAGCCAAATAAACTTAATTATCCTGGTGACATAAAGTTTACCAGGCAACAATGACTGACACTCCAAAAAAGAAGGATAAGTTAGAGTTCTTACATATATTTGGAGACGAGACTGGTTATAGTTTGGGAAAAGGCTTAAACTTCACCTGGTTTGATAAAAAGATATGAAATTAACAGGTAGTCTGGACAAACTTGGGGCTGCCGGAGTTTTTCTTACAGCTTTATTATCGCCATGCTGTTTTCCAATTATTGCATTTGCTGCTACTGCTTTTGGACTCGGTAGTTTTGAATTATTTGGCGGCTTGACGATGTGGATTTTTCAGGCTATGACGCTGATTTCCGTAATAGGTATATATATCATATCGCAGGCACCGTTGTATGTATCCCTTGATTGCCGCTGCCATTAGCGGGGTTTTAATTGCATATGGATACCATTTTGACACCAGCGATTATTGGATCTATTTTCTTTATGCAGGTATGATCGGCCTTCTGGCAGCTACCGTCTGGAATTATCAGCGCAATAAGCTTCATTCCTGCTGCAACAGCAACATCGATGACCAGGATCATTTCATTGAGCTTAGATCAACAATTACCTGCCCGAATTGCGGTCACAAAAAGGACGAGATAATGCCTGCGGATGCTTGTACATACTATTATGAATGCGAAAAGTGTAAGGCTTTATTACGGCCTTTGAAAGGTGATTGTTGTGTTTATTGCAGCTATGGAACCGTTAAATGCCCGCCTATGCAAAGCTCAAATCCATGCTGTACTCCATAAATTTAATGCAAGCAGTTTGCAGCTAGTTACATCACAGTTTTTGAACTATTAATTTGATTTATAAACGATAATTGCTGGAAAAGAGATGAAAAAGGTACAACAGCATTGGGATAATATTTATACCTACAAGCAGCCCGCTGAAGTAAGCTGGACACAGGACATTCCACAAATCTCGCTGGATTTTATTCATAGTTTTAAAATATACCGTTCAAAATTTTCTGTTTTGCAGCTTCACGGTAAATCCCAGGATGAATGAAGCTGTATAATTGACGCGAGATCATTTATAAAAAGCATCAATTAATTTAAGAAACATTGAATAAATAACTAATTTAGCGTTGAATCTTAGGATAGCGAATTTGAAACTCATCAGGCATATAGCATTTTTTCTCTCAGTTATTGTACTGATGGGCCATGATGCTATTCCTCATTTTCATGAAGATGAGCACGAATCACCTGAACATTCTACTACTTTACCGCAATCATCTGCTGACGGCTTAACTGATCTTCAAAATTCATTTTCGAACTTCCAGCATCCGACTGCTGAGCATAATCTGGTTTATTTAGTTTCCTCTCAACAAACAACTGGCATTCAAAAAAAGATCCTTTACAGTGCGCCATTCATCTCTGTGATGGAATTTCGTGCAGCTTGGTATGCTAATTATAAAAAACAAAGGTTCAGGGAATACATCGCTATTCTATCTGCTTATCAATTACAATACTTTTCTCTTCGGGGCCCACCTTCCTGTTAATTTTCTTAAGGGTTAGAAAACAGGTGTGGAGTTAAAATTTCTGCATGAATCGATACTTCAAGCCGATTCTCTAATGCCTATTTCCTTCAATACACAATTTTTCGGCTTTAAAAGTTGTACCGCTTTGCGTATTTAGCCCTGTTAAGTGCTAAACTTTTTTTAATTATTATATAAATCAAACTTAAAAACACAAACATGAAAAAATTATTCATTCTTATCACAATGTCTTTCGGACTGTTTACGGCTTGCTCAAGTAACGCGAATAGGGAAACAGAAGCTGCTTCAGGAACAGAACAGGAACAGATGGAAATGGCTGCTGATAGTACCAATCCGGCTTTTACCGATAGTGCGAAAGCTGCGGCAGATAAGGCAGCAAAAGATAGTGCAGATGCTGCACATGGTCACTCACATTAATAAATTCAATCCATCTTCTCTCCCGGCGAATGCTGGGAAGAGAAGAAAGATTGGTAATCTGGTAAATTATGTATTTTAATAAAACTGCAGCAATTTTGCTGGTTCTTGCATTATCCGTCGTTGGTAACAGCTGTTTTGCCCACGGCGTAGACGGCGATACGCAAACTTTTCTATCGGGTAACGAGGGCGTGGCTTTTGGGCCATTCCTTTACATCGGCGCCAAGCACATGATAACAGGTTATGATCATTTGCTGTTCCTGGTGGGGGTTATTTTTTTTCTATATCGTCCGAAAGAAGTCCTCCTATATGTAAGCTTTTTCACAATCGGTCATAGCTTGACATTGCTATTGGGTGTCATGGCTGACATTTCTATCAATGCTTTCCTCATCGACGCAATCATTGCTCTTTCAATAGTATATAAAGGGTTTGATAATTTAGGAGGGTTTAAGCGGTTTTTCGGAACCCAGCCCAATACGAAAGCCGCTGTATTGATCTTTGGACTATTTCATGGATTTGGACTTGCCAGTAAGCTGCAGGAGTTTAAATTTGATAAGGAAGGTCTCTTTACCAATTTGATAGGCTTCAACATTGGTGTTGAAATAGGACAGTTCATCGCACTTGCCTTTGTACTGATCATCATCAGTCTATGGCGCAGATACCCAAGCTTTATGAAGGCCTCCACTCTCACCAATACCATGCTCATGGCAGCTGGTTTTGTTCTGTTAGGCTACCAATTAACCGGTTACTTTACATCTTAAATTATTACCATGTCAGAAATGAATCATCCTGTATTAGGAAAAAAGGCAATCATCACATCAATCATCACAGCTCTAATAGTCGGAATCACTATATTAATTACAGCAGTTCTGCCCGCAGAATACGGTATGGATCCAACCGGAGCAGGCAAGCTATTTGGCTTTAGCAGACTCTATGTTCCTGAGGAAGCAGAAAATGATCAGATGTCATCGGCCTCAGGTGTTCAAAGATCATTCCCCGTGATCAAACTCGAAAAGGCAGGCTCGGGCCCCGAAGTAAAAAGACCGGCAGAGGCTGACAAGCCTGCGCCGGCGGAACAATTAGATGAAAGAGAAGATCGTGTGCAGGTAACTGTACCAGCAGGAAAAGGAATTGAGTATAAAATTAACATGCTGAAACACGGAAAGATTAAATATGAATGGACCACCAATAAAGGAACAGTCTATTTTGATTTTCACGGTGAGGTAAAACAGGCAAAAGAAGCGAAAGCAGTTTATTTTGAAAGTTATACTATTGCTTACTCAAATAATATGGTGGGTACTTTTTTATCCCCATATGAAGGTAAACATGGCTGGTTTTTCAGAAACGATAGCAGTACGGATATTATAGTTACTCTCAGGTTGAAGGGACAATATATCCTGTAGAAATTTAAATTCAAACCATATATTTGCAAAATGAAATTCATTTCAATAATATTATTAATACAGATACTGTTGCTTAGCAGCGTATCATGTGCGGATGCTATTGAATATTCATCTCAGGATACGATCGTTAAAACGTTAGTTAATCCAGATACGGATTGTACTGGCGATACCTGCTCGCCCTTTTGTTCATGTGCATGCTGTATAGGCTGCGCGCAGCCTGTTTTTTCAAAAGCTTACATAGTAAAGTCGGCACTTTCAGACTATTCAAATTACTATATAGAACCTTCGTATTACTCCATTAGCAGGTCCCTGTTCCAGCCTCCAAAAGCCTAAGTAGAGCCTCAATTTATATTATTCTGATGCGTAAGCATCATCGTTTTACTTAAAATTATTTTCATGTTAGACAGAATTATACGGTTCAGTATCCGTAATAAACTCGTTATTGGTGTGCTGACACTTGCCCTGATTGTTTGGGGAATTTGGAGTGCTACACAATTGCCGGTTGATGCATTACCTGATATTACGAACAACCAGGTTCAGATCCTTACCAAGGCGCCAACGCTTGCGGCACAGGAAGTGGAGCAATTCATTACCTATCCCGTAGAAAAATCAATGGGCAATTTGCCCGATCTCGTCGAGATGCGTTCCTTTTCGCGTTTTGGGCTCAGTGTGATCACGCTCGTTTTTAATGAATCCACTAATATTTATTTTGCCAGGCAGCTAATCGCCGAAAAGCTGAATGAAGTCCAGGAAGGCATCCCTGCTAATCTGGGAAAACCTGAAATGGCGCCGGTTACTACGGGACTCGGGGAGATCTACCAGTATATGATTCATCCCAAAAAGGGAAGTGAATATAAATATACGACAATGGATTTGCGTACCCTACAGGACTGGATTGTCTCACGTCAATTATATGGGATTCCAGGGGTAGCAGAAATTACAGGCTTTGGCGGGATCACCAAGCAATATGAAGTTGCCATCGATCCTGAGCGGTTGAAAGCATTCAACATTTCTGTTCCTGAAATATTCGATGCCCTGGAGAAAAACAATCAGAACACAGGAGGGGCCTATATCGATAAAAAGCCGAATGCTTATTTCATCAGGGGGGTCGGACTGATGACGTCCATGGCAGATATCGAAAATACAGTGGTTAAAAGATCTGTAAACGGCATTCCAGTATTGATTAAAAACGTAGCCTCCGTAAGGTTGGGAGCGCCGCCGCGTTACGGTGCTCTTACTTATAATGGCGAAAAAGAGGTAGTGGGCGGAATCGTGCTGATGACAAAGGGGGCAAACAGCGCCGAAGTTGCCGGTAGAGTAAAAGACCGGATGCTCACCATTCAAAAATCGTTGCCTGCCGATGTAATCATAGAACCATTCCTGGACAGGACCACCTTAATAGACAGGGCGATCTCCACGGTTGAGACGAATTTAATTGAAGGGGCATTAATTGTAATTTTTGTTCTGGTTCTCTTCCTGGGGAACTGGCGGGCAGGCTTTGTTGTTGCTTCTGCTATTCCACTTTCGCTGCTTTTCGCGCTTGCCATGATGAACCTGTTTGGGATTTCGGCAAACCTGATGTCATTAGGGGCTATTGATTTTGGCTTGATCGTAGATGGTGCTGTTATTATTGTGGAAGCAACCATGCTCCATCTGGCACTTAGAAAGACCAGCGGCAGATTTACGCAGCAGGAAATGGACGAAGAGGTGTATCAATCTGCTTCCAAGATCCGTAATAGTGCAGCCTTTGGGGAGATCATTATCCTGATTGTTTATATCCCTATCCTCACACTTACGGGTGTCGAAGGAAAGATGTTCAGGCCTATGGCACAAACTGTCGGCTTTGCAATTCTGGGAGCATTAATCTTATCACTTACCTACATTCCGATGATGTCGGCATTGTGCCTTTCAAAAAACGCTGCTCATAAAAGGAATATCTCTGAACGAATGATGGATTTTTTCCATTCAAAATACGAACCAGTTCTCAAAGCTGCCATCAGGATCAAGTATGTGGTGATTGGTGCAGCGGTCGCCATAATGCTGATCACTGTTGTTGTATTCAGCCGCATGGGGGGCGAATTTATTCCCCAGTTGGAAGAGGGTGACTACGCCATAGAATTTTTACTTCCACAGGGCACCTCGCTTTCACAAACTACGGAAACGGTTTTAAAAGCAGAGAAAATGCTTCTTAAATATCCCGAAGTCAAAATGGTTGTCGGTAAAACCGGAAGCGCTGATGTAGCGACAGATCCGATGCCTCCTGAAGCAAGCGACCTGATGGTCATTCTAAAGGACAAAGATGAATGGACAACAACGGATGATTTTTACGAACTGGCTGACATGATGGGTGAAACGCTGGCAGACATCCCGGGAGTTATTGCGGAGCCCAGTCAGCCGATACAGATGCGTTTCAATGAACTGATGACAGGTATCCGGCAGGATGTGGCAGTTAAGATCTTTGGAGAAAACCTGGATACCCTAAATTCCCTGGCTACCGAAGTTGCCAATGCGATACGGCCGATCAAAGGCATAACCCAGCCGCAGGTTGAGCGGGCAAGTGGATTGCCGCAGATAACCATACGTTACGACCGGGCCCGGATGGCCGGCTATGGGCTGAATATCGAAGATGTAAACCAAATCATCAGCACAGCTTTCGCTGGCGGTGTGGCTGGGGCGATTTATGAGAATGAGCGGAGGTTTGACCTGGTTGTGAGATTGGACAGTTCTTACCGTAGCTCTATTGAGAATGTGAGTGACCTCTTTATTCCAACTCCGGATGGGAATCAGATCCCGCTTTCGCAGGTAGCGACAGTAGCCTACGAAACAGGTCCTGCACAGATCAGTCGGGAAGATGGCAGAAGAACCATGGCGGTAAGCTTTAATGTAAAAGACAGGGATGTTCAAAGTGTGGTAGAAGATGTTCAGGCTACGCTGGATGCCAGGGTGAAATTGCCTTCAGGTTATTACTTCACCTATGGCGGCACGTTTGAGAATCTTCAGAAGGCCTCAGCACGTTTAATGATTGCTGTCCCAGGGGCTCTGTTGTTAATTTTCATCCTCCTGTATTTTACGTTTAAATCCGGTAAGCAGGCGGCTCTGGTGTTCACAGCCATTCCAATGTCGGCTATCGGAGGTGTGTTTGCCCTGTTGATCAGGGGAATGCCTTTCAGTATTTCTGCCGGAGTGGGCTTTATTGCCCTGTTCGGTGTCGCTGTGCTAAATGGAATTGTACTTATAGGAACGTTCAATCAACTTGCTAAAGAAGGGATCAGTGATATCAAAGACAGGATATTTATGGGCACAAAAGAACGGTTAAGGCCTGTATTGATGACGGCCACAGTTGCTTCTCTCGGTTTCCTGCCGATGGCCTTATCATCAAGCGCCGGGGCGGAAGTTCAGAAACCTCTTGCGACCGTAGTGATTGGCGGATTGATCACTGCAACTATCCTTACATTAATCCTGTTACCTCTTTTATATATGATATTTAACAAATCCCAATCTCTCCCAGGTCGCAGGAAGGTACTGCCTGCAACGTTGATGGTAGTATTGCTAACACTCGGGAGTCAAATGGTCCAGGCTCAAAGCACAGATCCTTCAACTCCTATTTCTCTAAACGCCGCTTATAACCTGGCTATCGAAAATAACCTCCAGCTAAAAGGCTCTGGAATTCAGCTTGAGCAAAGCAAGACTCTGGCTAAGACAGGGTTGGATATTCCTAAGACCGGCGTTTTTATAGAGAATGAGGATCTTTCTTCCCTTGATTCGAAAGGAATTTTAAAGATTGGCCTTAGTCAGAGTATTGACTGGCCAGGACTATATTCTGCAAAAAGAGACCTTCTTAATCAACAGGTAACTTCCGTAGAACTGGCCGGCCAAATCAAGTTAGCAGAGATCAGAAGAGATCTTGAAAAGGTCTATTACAACTTATGGTATTTGCAGAATAAACAGCAGCTTTGGAGGCGATTAGACAGTCTTTATTCCTCTTTTGCACAGGCAGCTGTTCTTAGAGTCCGTACCGGAGAAAGTGCCGGTTTGGACAGCATTTCAGCGCAGGCGAAATCAAAAGAAACGAAACTGCAGCTGCAATTGCTTAATCGCGATATTCAGACAGGACAGGAACAATTCAAAAGGCTTCTGAATACGGATAAGGCTTACCTTCCCGAACCAATTTTGCTGCCTAAGATCAGCATCTTCAGCAATGTTATAGATTTCGGTGAGCATCCTGAAATCAAATGGCAGCAACAGAACGTGGCTCTGGCCGACGCTGAAGTACGAGTGAGCAAACAAATGGGAATGCCTTCTTTTGAGGGCAGGTTTTTTTCTCAGCGGCTATATGGTGTCAGTCCCGGTTTTTCAGGCTTTTCAGTGAGCATGGGAATCCCGGTTTTTGGGAGAAGTATGTACAAAAATGCCATCAGGGCAGCTGAGCTGGAAAAAGATTATCAGCAGTCAGTGACTGACTATACTATTTTTTCCATCAATTCAGCGTACCAGCAGGCCGTGCAGCAGCTTGGGAAAAGCAATGACTTGATAAACTATTATCAGCAAACCGGGCTTGCCCAGGCCGAAGCTATTATAAAAGCTGCAAACCTGTCTTACAGGTCCGGTGAGATCAATTTTTCCGAGCTTTCACAATTCCTGACACAGGCGATTGATATCCAAAAAAACTACCTGGACGTGCTGAATGACTACAATCAGTCAGCCATACAATTAAACTATTTTATAAAAAGAAATTGAAAGAACGATGAAATCATACCTGATATTTTTAAGCTTAGCCGTGTTCGCGGCTTCCTGTGGCAGTCCTGCGACGGTTACCGAAGAAGAAGTGCATGAAGAAAGTGAGAGCACGATCGTCTCTATTACCCAGGCTCAAATGAAAACAGCCGATATAACGCTAGGTAATATTGAAATGAAGAATTTAAAAACTTCAATCAAAGCCAATGGAACGCTGACAGTGCCTAATCAAAATAAAGCATTGGTTACGTCAGTAAGTAATGGTGTTATTAAAACTTTGCTGGTTCAGCCCGGATCGTATGTCAGGCAGGGGCAGACTATCGCCACTATTATCAACCCCGATGCTGCGCAGGTACAGCAGCAGCTTCAGGCGACTAATGCACAGATTAAGCTCGCTGAATTGGAGTATGCCCGCCAGAAGGAGCTTGTAAGTGGGAATGCCGCTCCATTAAAAAATGTTCAGCGGGTTGAAGCTGAGCTGTCCACACTGCGGTCAACAAAGAACTCACTTCAAAAACAACTCGCCGCTTTGGGAATTTCAGCAGCACAGGTTAACAGGGGTAATATTGTAACTACTATTGCAATACGGGCCCCTATTAGCGGGACCATTAGCGAAGTCTCCGCTCAGATCGGATCAAATGTCGACGCATCTACGCCAATCGCTCAAATAGTAAATAACTCAAGCTTACATCTCGATCTGTTTGTCTATGAGATGGACTTGCCCCGCCTAAGTGCAAAACAAAAGATCCATTTTACCCTGACGAATAACCCGGGAAAGGAATATGATGCGGATATCTATTCAATAGGAACCGCATTTGCTAATGAGACGAAGACAATTCCGGTCCATGCGGTCGTAAAAGGTGATAAAACAGGCCTGATCGAAGGAATGAACATTACCGCTGTGATCAGTATAGGTTCTGCGGTGGTAAGAGCAGTACCTTCAACATCCATTGTAAGCTCCGGAGGTCAGGATTTTATTTTTATCGCAACTGATCAGAGGCCTGAGGAACATAAGGAGGAGGAAAAAGAGGAAGCTGCAAAGCCCGAGGCTAGCAAGCCGGAACTCTATTTTGAACGAATACCAGTTCAAAAAGGCGTATCAGAT
>JBBJNR010000027.1:0-24059 GCA_037719315.1 Daejeonella sp. | reverse complement strand
TATACAGAGATCATCCCTGTCAGGGACTTGCCGGCTAATGTGAAAATTGTTACCAAGGGCGCCTTTTTTGTCCTGGCAAAAATGACAAATACAGGAGAACACTGATGAAAGCGAATACACGACATGAGGAGTGTTGCAGCACTGATACAAATGAGGTAGATCAAATCAAAAAGCCTTTTCCTGAACATTCAGGTAGTGATGGTCACGATCACGGCACTGAGCAATCAGGCTGGAAATCTCACTGGGAACTCTTACTGTCTTTAGTTGTTCTTTTTGTTATGCTTACTCTGGAATACGGGTTTGACATCGTATTTAGCGACACCATTAATCTGTTTATTTATGGTATCGCGTACCTGCTTGCCGGCTGGAAGGTTCTCGACCTTGCTTTTCGTAAACTGAAGCGCCTGGATATTTTCAATGAGTTCTTCCTGATGAGCGTGGCAACAATCGGAGCATTTCTTATCGGAGAGTATAGCGAAGGTGTAGCCGTAATGGTGTTCTATTCCATTGGAGAATGGTTCCAGGATTCAGCCGTAAACCGCGCGAAGCGGAGTATCAAAGCCTTATTGGATGTCCGTCCCGATGAGGTGACGGTTGTCCGGGAAAGTTCTGAGCTCCGGGTTAGCCCTTCTACCGTTCAATTGGATGAAACCATCCTGGTAAAACCAGGGGAAAAAGTTGCCCTCGATGGCCAGCTGATTTCAGAGAACGCTTCATTCAATACAGCAGCTTTAACCGGCGAAAGCAAACCTGACACGAGGTACGCCGGAGAACCGATATTTGCAGGGATGATCAATCTTAATACTGTAGCTGAGGTTAAGGTTACCTCCTTGTTTAGTGATAGCAAGCTGAGCAAGATCCTCGAAATGGTTCAGGATGCTACCGCCAGGAAATCCCAAACGCAGCTCTTTATATCAAAGTTTGCAAAGGTTTACACCCCGATAGTGTTCTTCCTGGCATTGGCACTCTGTTTTTTACCCTACTTTTTTGTGGATAACTATGATTTTGACACCTGGTTCTACCGAGCCCTCGTATTCCTTGTCATTAGTTGTCCTTGTGCGCTGGTAGTATCTATTCCACTGGGTTATTTTGGGGGCATAGGACTTGCCTCAAGGCATGGTATTTTATTCAAGGGCGGGAATTTTCTCGATGTCATGACTAAAATAAATGTTGTGGTAATGGATAAGACCGGCACTTTAACCAAAGGAGTGTTTAAGGTACAACAGGTTATTACAAATAATATAGAAGCAAAGGAACTTCTCAGATTTGCTGCTATTCTCGAAAAGAGCTCGACTCACCCTGTAGCGAAGGCTATTGTCGAGCATGTCGGCAGTACGGGTAATTCCAAAGCTGAAAAGGTTCAAGAGATAGCTGGTCACGGATTGAAAGGGAGGGTTGATGGTAAGGAGATCCTTGCAGGTAACCTGAAGCTTTTGAAGAAATTTTCGATCAGCTACCCTTCAGAAGTGGAGAAGGTTGTGGATACAATTGTTGTCATAGCCATAGACAACACATATGCAGGATATATTACCATAGCCGATGAGATCAAAGAAGATGCGGCACAAGCGATAAAAGACCTGCACCGATTGAATATTAAAACGGTGATGTTGTCGGGCGATAAGCGAAGTGTAGTTGACCAGGTAGCAAAAACGCTGGGAATTGATTCAGCTTATGGCGATCTCTTGCCGGAAGGCAAAGTAGAGAAAGTTGAAGAATTGAAAAAAGCGGGCCTTCGTCTGGCTTTTGTAGGTGACGGAGTAAACGATGCCCCGGTTGTTGCTTTGGCCGATGCCGGAATAGCGATGGGTGGATTAGGTAGTGATGCAACTATTGAAACCGCGGATGTTGTCATACAGAATGACCAGCCTTCCAGAATTGTCTCGGCGATCCTTATAGGGAAAGTCACCAGGAATGTAGTATGGCAGAATATAATCCTGGCAATGGCAGTTAAGATTATTGTTTTAGGACTTGGAGCGGGCGGTGTTGCCACCCTTTGGGAAGCCGTGATTGCAGATGTTGGGGTCGCTTTATTAGCTATACTCAATGCAGTGCGGATACAAAAAATGACAGTCTGACAGTGCGCGCTCAAATGATCAGGAAATGAACATCGCACTTATAGAGGTTTTTTGGGCAATCCCGATCCTCGATACGCGTTTTTCGTTAGAATTCTTTCTCCCCGAATTCACTAACCGGCAATTTTGATTTGGAGGTCAGCTTATTCAGGTTAAAATTAAGATTTAACAGGAACACGTCGGTTTCGTATATGTAGTTTGTTGTAGTATAGAAATCTCTCCCGCGGGTCGTGATCCGCTGGCGCTGCGAGCCCATGAAGCCCATGTCGATATTTTGCCATTGTAAAGTCGCTGATAAACGTCCTTCCATAAACGTTTTCTTTAGCGATGTGTTGGGCACTAAAAACTGAGAATCCTCACCCTGTGCAGTTGGCCTTACAGACAGATAATTCACATTGCCTTGAAAACTCCACGTTGGATCCAGCCTGAAACTGGTGTTAGCATTGATTGAATAAACCCAGTCGCTATTACTGACCACTGAGTTTGAGCCAAGTATATTTAGCGCCCCGCTAATTTTATATTTGTAAATATTGGTTCCAATATATAAACTCCACCATTTTGCCGGTTGCAGGTTTGTTCCTGCTTCAAAGCCAAATGTGTGGGCTTTTTCGGCATTTGTGAACACCCTGTTTAAAATAGTATCTGCATAAACGCTGTTTACCCGTTGTATTGGATTTTTAATATTTTGATAATATAGTGTGGTGAAAAAAGAACCTTTAGAAAAGCTCCTGATCAATCCGGCTTCTGCCAGATCAATGAAAGAGGGCAGCAGATCAGGATCACCTTGTTCAAGGGTTTCAGAGTGCTCCCTTTCTGGAATGGGATTTAGTTCAAAATTGTTTGTTCGCTGGATTCTGCGGCTATAGCCCGCCTTAGCTTTTAACCCGGTATTTAGGTTATAAAGCAAGTTAACTGAAGGAAATAAATTAGACAACTTCAGCTTATGGGGAACCGGGTCATAAGAAAGGTTAACAGTACGTGAAGCATATTCATACCTTAAACCCCCGATATATTCCAATTTAGCATTTTTGCCTGAAAATTGAGAATAAACGGAATTAATTTGATTTTTTGCTTTTACATTCCCCCTAAACCTTGCAGCATCCGGCTGAGATGTGGCTGGCGTAACAAAGTAATCGAATTGGCCGTCCTGCGTGTCGTACCTATACTGATATCCTGTTTCGAGTTTGCCCTTCCCCAGATTAAAAGCGTAATCCAATTTTGCCCTGTAGCCATTGATCGGATTAGTGTAGGGATTAAAAACACTCTGGATTGTCTCGGCAGAATTCTCCGAACGTAAATTCCGGTTCCTGGTGCTCCCCATAAGTCTGGCGTTTTCGTAGAGTGCGGATGCAGTTAATGTTGATTTATTTGCAAATGTATGGGTATAATCTATATTCCCTAAAGTAAAATTACCCTGCTTGTTTTGCAAGTTTGAATTGAAGTAAATGGTGTTATTAATTAAAGTACCTGTTGCGAGGTTTGAAGTCGTATTTGTATAAAGAAGATCAGCAAGCCTGTCCTGATAGCGCTTCCCGGAAAAAAATCCGGCCGAAAAAGAATTATTTTGGTCTGCTGTGAAAATTGCAGAGATCCTGCCGGCATAATTATGCTTATCAAAGCTTCGCTCTCCTGCAGAAGGAAACTGGGTAATGGTGTTTTTGATAAAATTCTTTGTAAACACGTCACCTTCTCTAAAACCAGAATTATCGTTCCGCAGGTAATTGCCTCCGACCGATAGGTCCCATTTATCTTTCCGGTAATTAAGTGTTAAATCGCCACCGAAACGCTGAGGCTTTTCTTTGTTCCCATAGCTTATGGTGCTTGGTAAACCCCCCATGGCATTCGCTGATAAAGTAATCCCATCATTGGCGCCTCTTTTTGTAATGATATTAATAATTCCGCCCTTGCCGTCGGGGTCGTATTTAGCAGATGGCGATGTAATGAGCTCTATGTTTTCCAGGCTGTTCGCTGGCAACTGACTGAGTACTGTCTGGGCATCCGTTAGTACAGGTTTGCCATTTACCAATACTAAAAACCCGGTTGAACCTCTTACACTGATATTTCCCTCTCCATCAACTGAAACCGATGGAAGATTCTTTAACACATCTATTGCGGTTCCCCCTTTAGCGCTTTCGAACTGGTCTGCGCGGTAAGATTGCTTATCAATTTTATTGAGCGAATTGATCTTTTCACCAGTAATAGTTACCTGGTTTAACAAAGCGCTGCCAGGACTTAAACTTATCGTGCCTGTCTCAATCTGTTTCTGAGTGCTTAGATCCACAGTCAAGAACTTTGACTGGTATCCAATATATACGAATTTGAGAGTATACTGCCCTGACTGTAGTTTATTGAATTCGAAAGAACCATTAATTTTAGTGACGGCCCCGGCAACTACACTGGAGTCAGATGTTTTTAGAAGTGCGACACTTGCGTACTCCAACGGCTGTTTATTTTGCTCGTCAACCAAAATACCTCTGATCAGAGAAGTCTGGGCCTGAGATAATTGACAAAGAAAAAAAGGAACTAGAATTAGAAGATTTTTAAACGAACTCATTAAAAACGGATTTGACCGGTTACTCCGGTGTTGATTTTTTAAAAGATGATGTTATACCTTAAAACATAATTAATATCCGCAAATGTACCATGCGCAACTGATTTTTAAGCCAGAATTAGTGAATTAAAGCCAAAATTTAACTATTCGACAAAGGAGGATTTTAAAAATCGAATAGTACGGTATATTTGAAAATTGTGTGGTATCATAAGAGAGATGCCCTGTACCTTTGCGGTGTAATGCGACTAAACCTTTTGAAATATTTGATGAAATGTGAAGAATCGTTGAAATTTAAAGCGAACGCGACCTCTGCCACCGTATCGTCGGTATAAATTAATAAACGCTTTGCCTCGTTAATAATAAACTCTGCCAGAACATCCGAAGCGGACAAATTCATCTCTTTTTTGCAGGCTAAATTTAAGTTTTGAGGGGAAGTGTTTAGCCTCCCTGCATAATAAGACACGTTATTTTTTAACGGATTTTCCTGGCTGAGAAGATCACGAAAATCATTGTATAGGCCTTTTTCTATTCTTTTGTTGTTAAGGTAAGGACTTTCGCCTCCCTGCAGCATTTTTGCCATTAACGCTTTTAGCAGGCCTTCAATTATTACATCGGAAGAACTGTCTCTGGAAGCGTCTTCACTTACCAGGATTTCAAATAGTTTATTTATTGATCCCGTTTGCTTGAGATGCAATACCGTTGTTTTACTCAACTGGTATAACAAGGACTTGATTTCCTTATCGATGCTTTGATCAATTAATTGCTTTTTTATAATTAAAACGTAACCCTCAGGTTCTGACGTTAACTGCCAATAATGGATCTGCTCTTTGCGCACAAAAAAGACAGTCTGCGGCACAACTTCATAACGCTGAGAATCGATATAGTGAAACCCACTGCCCTTCGAAAGGTAAATGATTTCGAAATAACTGTTATGCTTATGCGGCGTTGTAACCCTGACATCCTTGTTAAAAGCGGAAACTTTAAGAGCCCTATCCTCAGATATCTTCGTTTTAATATTAATGGAGCTGTTCATCATATTTATTCTGTAATACCCGCCTTAAGTTTTCGGCCTGCTCCCCAGACTTGATCAGGTTGAACTCGTTACAACTGGCAAATTGATCTGCTGGGAAATGCGGCATCTAAATTAGCAGGCTTTCAGTTTGGTGGATTGACATACTTTTAACAGGAATTATATAAAACTTCCGAAAAGTTATATAAACCATGTAACCTTTTTAACGTTATCTTTGTTTAAACTCTTGAAGGAATTACTTGAAGAGTGATGCGCCTTCGACTAGATATGAAACCAAATTTGTCCATACAGATTAAAGCAGTGTTTCTCCTGATCGTATTTTCTTTAAGTACGTTGGTGAGTTTTGCTTGTGCTACAGGATTAAATATGGGATATAATGAGGATCATCATAAAACCCGGGATATTCCATCCGCACCCGAACATTCTGCAATCACCGATCATCATTCAAAAAACGCTCATCATAAGCACGCAAGGGTTAATACTGGTGGTTCTTCCAGCCATAAAAAGGACATAGGCCATCACGTAAGCAGGAGTGATAATACGAAAGAAAGCACCCCCGATGATTGTTGCAGGGATGAGGCCGCAAAATTTGAGAAAAGTGATAAGCTCAGTCCGCAAACGTTCAATTACAATCTTCAAGCTCAATCTACAACTTTAGCAGTAAAGCCTTATTTCCATTTAGATGCGATCACAGCCTTCCTGCATACCCCCAATTCAAGATATTTCATCCGAATTCATCATCCCCCAATAGCAGACACACGTATAGCTATTCAGAGTTTCCTGATTTGATTTTTGTTTAAAGTTTAATACCTCATGGTCATTATTTGAACCATGCAATTTTTATTTGCTTAAAACATTAAATCAAAATAAAATGAACAAGATATTTTTTACAGTTGCTTTCATCGCAACAGCACTTGTGCAGACCAGCTTTGCACAAGATAAAACTTCCGATATATTCGCACAATATTATGCGATTAAAGACGCATTAGTAAGTGGAAATGCAAGTTTGGCAAATACAAAAGCCATTGCATTTGTAAAAACCGTAGCTGATGATTCGGCCTTGCCGGAGGCAAACCGTTCCGCAGTGCTAAAAGATGCTGCAAAAATTGCTGCAACAAAGGATCTCAAAAAGCAGCGGGAATATTTCTCAGCTTTCTCCGAGCAGATGTTCGTATTAGCTAAATCTACAAAGCTAAATACCGCGCCGGTATATAAGGCCTATTGCCCCATGGCAAAAGGTAGCTGGCTGAGCAGTTCTTCAGCAATAAAGAACCCCTATTACGGCAGCGCTATGCTTACCTGTGGGAAGGTTGTAGAAACCATCAAATAATTTGAGACATAAGCCATAGGATGATTTTATCCTGTGGCTTTACTCTGGAATTATAACCCGTTTATTCACTGAAACATTAGAGAACTATTCCGGATCCTTTTATAAAGAAGGGGTACCTGTCGAAACAATTTAAAAATTAAGAATATGAAAACCCTCCTATTAAGCTTAACACTAATAACAATTCTTTTTGCTGCGTGTAATAATAATGGATCTAATAAACAAGCATCTGACAGTACCGCAACAATGGGAACTACAGATCAGGAAACAACCGTCAATAAGATGCCCGCGAGCGAAGTATTAGCCGGATATCTTACGATAAAAAATGCGCTTACAAACGATGATGATAAAGAAGCTGCTGCGGCGGCAGCTGAACTGTCCAAATCACTAAAGAACATGGATAAATCGGCATTCAATGCCGACCAACTAAAAGTGTATAATGATGTGGAAGCTGATGCCAGGGAGCATGCCGATCATATCGCTGCCAATGCAGGCAACCTCGTTCATCAGCGTGAGCATTTTGAAACCTTAAGCGCAGAGGTGTATGAGTTGGTTAAAGCGACTGGTGCAGGACAAAAATTATATTATACCAATTGTCCAATGTATAATAATAATAAAGGAGCCAACTGGCTGAGCGAAACCAAAGAGGTGAAGAACCCTTATTTAGGAATGGCCATGTCAACATGCGGTTCAGTAACAGAAGAGCTCAATTAAGCCTTAATGAGCAGGATAAAAATAGGGATAATCGTCTTACTGGTTATTCTGGTCGCTATTCAGTTTGTTCAGCCCGCACGTAATCAAAGCGTGCAGGCTTCAACTGGGGGCATAGCCAGCGTAATCTCTGTTCCTGATAATGTAAAAGCTGTTTTGCAAAACTCCTGCTATGATTGCCATAGCAACAATACCCGTTACCCTTGGTATGCCACCCTCCAGCCCGGGGCCTGGTGGATGGCTTCACATATAGACGAAGGAAAAACGGAACTAAATTTTGATGAGTTTGAGAACTATTCCGAGCGCCGCCGGGTCAGTAAATTAAAGGCCATACAAGGATCAGTGGAAGATGAAAGCATGCCTCTGCCGTCCTATACTTTTATTCACAGGGGTGCAAGCCTCTCGAAGACTGATCAAAAACTATTAATAGACTGGATAGAGATAGCCAGGAATGAAATTTCTCCCGCACGGGATTAAAAAAACAAAAAAACTAAAGATGAATAAGCTACTATTATTAATCATCCTGCTTTGTTTCCAGCAAAGGCTATATGCAGAGCATTCAGGGCATTCACATTCAGTGTCCGCGCCAATGCAGGTTGTTTATACCTGCCCTATGCATCCAGAAGTGAAGTCGGGCAAACCCGGGAATTGTCCGAAATGCGGAATGAAACTGGTGGTCCAAAAAACGAAAGCCACCAAACCTTCTGCACCGGTTAAAAGAACTTCTCCAGCTCCGAAACCGAAAACCACCAAGCCTGTTACACCTGCACCTGCTAAAAAGGCGCCACCAGCTAAAGCAAGTAATATGGACGGGATGAGCATGCCGGCAAAAAAGGAAGCCGTTCCGGCCCAAGCCAAACCTGTTTCAGAACCAGCTGGCGAACACCAAAACATGACCATGCCCGCTAAAGACGATGTTGAAGTTATGGAGGACATGGACGCTATGAAAACAGCAAAAGCTAATCTAGGCCCCATTAAAACTATTCCCAATAGAACTCCGCCCCGTACCGTACGGTATGACTTATATATTGCCGATACCATGGTGAATTTTACAGGCAAATCAAGGCGCGCTATTGCGGTAAACGGCCAAATCCCTATGCCAACCTTAACATTTACTGAAGGCGATACGGCAGAAATATATGTCCATAACAGGCTAAAGGAAGAAACTTCTCTTCACTGGCATGGCCTGTTCCTGCCGAATCGGTATGACGGTGTTCCAAATCTTACTCAAATGCCTATTAAGCCCGGCACTACCCATGTGTATAAATTTCCTATTGTACAGCACGGTACTCACTGGTATCATAGTCATACCCGCCTTCAGGAACAAATAGGGATGTATGGCTCCTTTGTGATGAACAAAAGGGCTGAATGGGATATACCCACCTTGCCCATCACATTAAGTGAATGGACCGATATGAACCCTAAGGAAGTTGACCGTAGCCTGCATGCCGCTACCGATTGGTTTGCTATACAAAAAGGCAGTACACAAAGTTACTCTGAAGCGATAAAGGGTGGCTATTTCAAAATAAAAGTGGCTAATGAATGGAAACGTATGAATGCCATGGATGTCAGCGATGTGTATTATGATCGGTTTTTAGTGAATGGGAAGAACCAGAATGAGCAGCCTCAATTTAAAGCAGGCGACAAAGTACGGCTTCGTTTAGCGAATGCAGGCGCCTCCACCTATTTCTGGCTCACTTATTCGGGCGGGAAAATGACTGTAGTAGCAACTGATGGTAATGATGTAGAACCTGTTGAGGTAGACCGGCTGATCATCGCTGTTTCTGAGACCTACGATGTGGTTGTTACTATTCCGGAAGACAAGAGCTATGAGTTTTTGGTCACCGCCGAAGACCGAACTAAATCGGCTTCTTTATGGCTAGGAACCGGACCTAAAGTACCTGCGGTACCTTTGGCCCGCCTGAAATATTTTGCCGGGATGAAAATGATGAACCAAATGATGGACATGCAGGGCAATATGGTTCAAATGGAAGGGATGAAGATGCAAAACCAGATCATGGATATGAATACCGTCATGTATCCGGAAATTACCGGACCGGAAAATGAGCAGGATACGGTACAAGCAGACAGCGTGCCTGAAATGAAAATGGAAGAAAAGGACATGCCCATGGATCATTCTGGTCATGACATGGCCGATATGGGAAGCGCCTCAACAGATATAGTTACCTTAAATTACAACATGCTGCGCGACCCCAAAAAAACGACTCTTCCTCCAGGCCCGATGAGAGAACTAAGATTCGATCTGACCGGAAATATGAACCGTTACGTATGGACGCTGGATAATAAAACCGTATCAGAATCCGATAAAATAATGATTAAGAAGGGTGAAAACCTGAGGATAATCTTGTTTAATAACAGCATGATGCGACATCCCATGCACCTGCACGGGCATGATTTCAGGGTGCTGAATGACCAGGGTGAAAATGCTCCTATGAAAAATATCATAGACATTATGCCTATGGAATTGGATACCATTGAATTTGCGGCTTCAGAAGCCGGCGGCGACTGGTTCTTCCACTGCCATATATTATATCATATGATGAGCGGTATGGGAAGGATATTTAGTTATGAAAACTCGCCGCCAAATCCTGATATACCTGATCCTAAACTGGCTCAGCGCCAATTGTTCCGCGACGACCGGATGTTTCATCTCATGGGTCAAATTGGCTTAGAAAGTAACGGCAGTGACGGTGAGCTTATGCTGGCCAATACCCGTTACCGCTTATCTACCGAATGGCGGCTGGGGCTAAAGGAGCATCATGGAAACGAAGTGGAAACCTATTTTGGACGATACATAGGAAGAATGCAGTGGTGGCTTCCTTTTGTCGGCTTTGATTATCACCGTAATACGGGGGAAAATATGAGTGAGAAAAATATGTTCGGCCAAACAAGTAACCAGGATAACAGGAAAGCATTTGTCGCGGGGGTTCAATACAATCTGCCGATGCAGGTTATGGCCGAGGCACGGGTTGATAGTGAAGGTAAGATGCGCTTTCAGCTGATGCGTGAGGATATTCCTCTTACCCCGAGGATAAGGTTAAACATGATGGGCAATACCGATAAAGAATATATGGGAGGCCTTCGTTATATCGTATCCAAATATTTTTCCCTCTCCACTCACTATGACAGTGATATGGGATATGGTGGTGGATTAACCGTTACCTATTAGTACTTAAAGTGATTAAAAAAATAGGTGCAATAACATGGATATTGTTTCTATCTGTGGTTGCAGTAGCGCAAAAAACTAATATCAGCACGGTAGTAGCTCCAAAAATAGAAGTATCGGGCGCTATGAAAAGCATCATGATTAATGGCGATCTGTCTGCCCATATTAATCTTGACACGCTTAACAAAATTCATCTATATGGTTTGGGCCCCGTGAGCGGTCTAAAAGGTGAAATAATGATATTGGATGGAAATGTTTATTCCACATCAAAAAGCGGAAATCAACTGGTAAACAGCCAGGATAAGGTATCACTGGCCTCCATGCTTGTTTACAGCTATGTAAGCAAATGGAGGCCAGTCCGTATCAACACCGTGGTTAACAATTACGCAGAACTTGAAAAGTTTATTGAAACGACAGCAAAAGCTAATTTATATAATACAGATAAGCCATTTGCCTTTAAAATTGATGTTATACCAGCGAAAGCCGAATTCCATGTTATTGACTGGAGAGAAAACAGCGCACATACCATGGAAAACCATAAGCAGTTTGCTTATTCCGGACAAGTTTTAAACAAGAAAGTAGTGATGCTGGGCTTTTATTCTACCCATCATCAAAGCATTTTTACACATCATACTTCTAGCATGCATATTCACCTATTAAATGAAGAGACTAATACTGTCGGCCATTTAGATAATATTCAAATCAAGGGCATGGTAACTATTTATTTTCCGGAAAATTAAAACCAGGCTAAAAAATTTGGCGAGGTTTAAAATTAAGACTATGGAACATCAGCATCATATAGAAAAACCTACCAAAATGAACAAAATAGACCATTCCAAAATGGATCACAGTAGCATGAAGCATGGCTCAAATCCATCGATGGGACATGAAGGTCACAATCATGCCATGATGATCGCTGATTTCAAAAAGCGGTTCTATGTCGTGCTGGCGCTTACTATACCCATTATGCTGTTATCAGAAATGATACAGCATTTCATTGGTGTAGACTGGCAGTTTACCGGCTCGTCCTATATCTTATTCGCCTTATCGTCGATTGTGTTTTTTTATGGTGGATGGCCCTTTTTAAAAGGACTAGTTGATGAGGTAAAGACGAAGAATCCTGGCATGATGTTTTTGATCGGCTTTGCTATAACGGTAGCATACATTTACAGTGTAGCGATTGTATTTGGCTTACAGGGTATGGATTTTTTCTGGGAGCTGTCAACCCTGATCCTTATTATGCTTTTAGGGCACTGGATCGAAATGAAATCTATTGCAGGTGCATCAAAAGAGCTGGAATTGTTAGTTCAATTAATGCCTGCTGATGCTCACATGGTGATGCCTGATATGGTGCATGATGTAAAGACGGATACACTAAAAGAGAATGATGTTATTCTTGTTAAACCCGGTGAGAAAGTTGCAGCCGATGGAGTAGTTTTGGAAGGGGAAAGTTATCTCAATGAGTCAATGCTGACAGGTGAATCAAAGCCTGTACAAAAAGGTAAAGGGGATAAAGTAATTGCCGGCGCCATTAATGGCAATGGCTCTATAAAAGTTACAGTATCCCACGCTGCCAAAGATTCTTACCTCTCGCAGGTGATCAAGCTGGTAGATGATGCACAAAAGTCTAAATCTAAAACCCAGTTGCTCGCAGACAAGGCAGCACGATGGTTAACGGTAATTGCTCTTGTTTCAGGCATAACTACGTTTTTATACTGGTATTTAACTGGACAAACCTTGTCATTTGCTATGGAAAGAATGGTGACGGTAATCGTTATTTGTTGTCCGCACGCTTTAGGATTGGCAGTGCCACTGGTAGTTGCGAAATCAACAGCCTTATCCGCAAAAAATGGCTTACTGATCAAGAACAGAACAGCATTTGAAAATTCAAGAAAAATCACCACGATTGTATTTGACAAAACTGGTACGCTTACGGTAGGTAAATTCCAGGTCTCAAAAATAGTCCCCCTCTCCTTTGGAGAGGGGCTAGGGGTGAGGCTTCCTGAAAACGAGATCATTCGTTTAGCGTCTGCTTTAGAACAAAAATCAGAACATCCTATAGCAACAGGTATCCTGCAAAAGGTAAAAGAATTATCACTTACTATTCCTGCAACAGAAAATTTCAACGCCATCACCGGTAAGGGTGTAGAAGCTACAGTAGAGGGCAAAAAGGTTCTGGTAGTAAGTCCGGGTTATTTAAAAGAAAATAATATTACTATCCCCGATAGTTTTGCGGCGAACGATACGGAAACAGTTGTGTTTGTACTGATCAATAATGAATTAGCTGGGTACATCGCATTATCAGATCAGATACGGCCTGAATCGGCAGAAGCTATTAAAACCTTAAAGCAGAACAATATCAAATCTATTCTCCTGACTGGTGATAACGATAAAGTCGCAAAAAGCGTCAGTGAAACACTGGGAATGGATAGTTTTATGGCTCAGGTATTGCCTCACCAGAAACTTGAAAAAATAAAGGAGTTGCAAAGTAAGGGTGAGTTTGTAGCTATGACAGGTGATGGGGTGAATGATGCGCCTGCTTTAGCGATAGCCGATGTGGGTATTGCCGTAGGCAGCGGCAGCGATATAGCCGCTGAAACAGCTGGAATCATTTTGGTGAATAGTAATCCAAAAGATGTCGTCAACCTGATTTTATTTGGCAAGGCCACTTATCGTAAGATGATTCAAAATCTGGTATGGGCAACGGGGTATAATGTGATCGCATTGCCTTTGGCAGCGGGTGTCCTTTATAACCAGGGAGTATTATTAAGTCCGGCTGCAGGGGCAATACTTATGACTGTTAGCACCATTGTTGTAGCGATTAATGCAAGTATGTTGAAAGTGAAATCTTAACGTGTTTATACTAACCTTATAGATATGTTTCACATTATACTCCATTTTATTGTTCCTGCAATAATCGCAGTTCTGTTTTACAGAAAAATGCCCATGAAAGCATGGCTGATCATGATAGCAACCATGCTAGTTGATCTGGATCATTTACTGGCTAATCCCATATATGATCCCAACCGGTGCAGTATAGGATTTCACCCTTTGCATTCCTACATGGCGGTTGGTATTTATGTTGTATTATTAGTCTTTCCGCGCCTGCGTATAATTGCTATAGGTTTAATAATACACATGGCCCTTGATTATGCCGATTGCTTTATGTGAAGTATTTTGTCACAGAGCAGCCAGTAGAATAGAATTAATTTAAGAATTGCGCTCTTACCGATGTTTTGAAAAGTGGAGTTTCCTTAATTAGGGGTTAAATGAGTTGTCGAAATAATTGACCTGATTTACCACCATAATCGCTTTAATTTTGAATTCATAATTCAATATTTGCCAAATGATTAAAGAATATTTAAAACATAAGTTTAAAAACTTCGAACCGGCTCTTATTGAAAGAATCGAACAAAATGCTTCGATAAAAGAGTTTGAACCGGGCGAGATGCTAATGACCACGGGCCAATATTTTCGCTCCACTATGCTTGTCGTAGAAGGAAGAATTAAACTTTATCGTGAAGGTCCGGAGGGTGGTGAATTTTTCATGTATTATCTGGAGCCAGGCAATGCATGTGCACTGTCCATGATTTGCGCAGCCAAAAAGGAGGCGAGTGAAATCATGGCCAAAGCTGTGGAGAGAACAAAGGTTATTAGCCTGCCTATCGAACTTATGGATGAACTGATGCGCAATTACAAAACATGGTATTACTTTGTTTTGGAAACCTACCGGTCACGATATGAAGAACTGCTGGTAGTTATTGATCACATTGCTTTTAAAGGTATGGACGAGCGTCTGGATTTTTATCTCCGCAATCAGGTGATAAAATTGCAGACGAAAGTACTTAAAATTACTCATAGTGAGATTGCATCGGATCTGAGTTCTTCAAGGGAAGTCGTTTCCAGGCTATTGAAGAAAATGGAACAGAAAGGAGATTTGGTATTGCATAGAAATTATATTGAATGGTTGAGATAAATCAAAATGATCACGCCCAGCCCTTGAATAAAAGGGTTTGATGCTATAAAATAGAACAGTCTCCTGTGGAATATAAATAGAAAGCCAGTCTTTATCATTCATTCAATTTCAGGTGTGACTAAAGTCACCGTTGAGCCTCAGCTTTTCACGCATCTTTGTATCTCTATCAAAGATTATGGAAATATTAGGTTACATGGCTGCTGCATTGATTGGGATCTCCCTGGGAGTAATTGGCGGTGGCGGATCTATTCTTACAGTTCCAGTATTGGTGTATCTTTTCGGCTTGAACCCACTACTTGCTACATCTTATTCTTTATTTATTGTAGGATATACAAGCCTGATCGGCGCGCTGAATAATTATAGAAAAGGATTCGTTAATATTAATACAGTGTTTTTTTTCGGATCGGCTTCTATTGTTACTGTTTTTATAACCCGGAAATTTTTAGTTCCTGTCATCCCGGAAAATATTGCCATTGTTAATGATTTTACCATTACCTGGTCTTTTCTAACCATGGTACTGTTTGGAATTCTCATGCTGCTAGCCTCAGTAAGCATGATCAGAGATTCTAATTCTTCCACTCCTGAGAAGGAATGTCCTGAGTGTATTAAATTTTTCAAGTTATTGGGCTATGGTATAACCATAGGGCTTGTTACCGGCCTACTGGGCGCGGGAGGCGGCTTCTTGCTGATTCCGGTTTTGATATTCCTAATTAAATTGCCAACTAAAAAAGCTATTGGCACTTCATTAATGATCATAGCCCTTAACTCCCTAATCGGATTTACAGGAGATTTGGGTCATATTCTCATTGATTGGACCTTTCTTTTAAAAATTACAATGATTGCTGTGGCTGGGATAATTATAGGAGGATTTATTAGTAAAAAAGTCGCGGGTGATCAGCTGAAAAAAGGATTTGGCTGGTTTGTACTGGTAATGGGTATCTATATTATCTTAAAAGAAGTGATAAGATAGTGTCAGCTTGTGACAAAAGTCACCAAACGATCAACTCTAAATACTCAATTTTGTATGCTACATCTATAATAATATAGAATTCCTCGTGTTGTAACCTTAAATAGAACGATAACAATGGTTGATATAGCTTTTTTAAAAAGAACGAAAACTATTAGATTTGAATTTTTAATAACATGCTTGAACTAATTAGACAGCCGTGGTCCTGGTATTTATCTGGTACTGCCATTGCTGGCATTATGATACTTCTTTTGTATTTTGGCAAATCGTTTGGCTTTTCATCCAATCTTAAAACAATATGCACCATAGCCGGGGCGGGTAAAAAAGTTAAATTTTTTGATTTTGACTGGAAAACTCAGAAATGGAATCTCCTGTTCCTGATGGGCTCTGTTTTGGGCGGAGTATTGGCTTCAACTGTCTTTAAAAGTGATCAGCCTTTACAGCTGTCTAAAGCTACCGTGCAAGATCTGAGATCAATAGGTATAACCTTTGATGGTGGGCTAAATCCTTCAGATATTTTCGGACCTGACTTTGCATTGAGCGCTAAAGGGTTTATGATCCTGCTTACAGGAGGCTTGTTCGTAGGTTTTGGAGCCAGGTATGCCGGAGGGTGCACATCAGGCCATGCTATCAGTGGATTGTCAAATCTGCAGTTGCCCTCGCTCCTGGCAGTAGTGGGATTTTTCGCCGGGGGCTTGCTGATGACTTATTTATTATTACCATTGATCTTTAAAATATGAAAGGCCTGAAGTTTATTGTAACAGGGATATTATTCGGTATCATAATGGCTAAATCAGAGGCTATATCATGGTATCGCATACAGGAAATGTTCCGTTTTCAGTCATTTCATATGTTCGGGATCATTGGAACTGCCGTGGTTCTGGGGATTTTAGCCGTATATTCGATAAAAAAGTTTAAAATAAGAGACTTTAATGGGAACGCTATCGTTTTTCATGACAAGGATAAAAGCTGGCCCCGGTATATTATCGGAGGTTCCATTTTTGGTTTAGGCTGGGCTTTAACGGGGGCCTGTCCGGGACCTATGTTTGTAAATATAGGTTATGGATATTGGGCGATGATCATTGTGGTTCTCGGCTCTTTAGTAGGAACATACCTCTACGGTTTAATTAAAGATAAACTCCCGCATTAAATTTGCATGAATTAAAAGAATATATAGTTTAATAACAATGAAAATAATCTTAAGTATAATCGCCGTATTTACAACTTTCGGCACATTTGCACAGCAGTTTCCCAATAAAGGCCTGGCTGGAACAAATGATCCCTGGTCAAAAAATCAATTAATTCAACCCAGTCAATTAGCTGGCCTGATAAATAATCCTAAAGCTGCAAAGCCATTGATTTTCAATATCGGTGTGGTTGAAGATATTAAGGGGGCCAAAAACATGGGCGCTGCCAGCGAAAAGGAAAACCTGGAACGCTTCAAAAAAGCGCTGGCCAAATTGCCGAAAACTACACCATTGGTTGTGTATTGCGGGTGTTGCCCGTTCGAAAAGTGTCCAAATATTCGGCCGGCTTTTAAAGCTTTGCAGAGCGGTGGATTTACAAAAGCCCGCTTGTTAAACCTGCCGACAAACATTAAGACAGACTGGATTAATAAGGGCTTTCCATTAGCCAAATAATATGGCTTTATTAAACAGACCCGGACTTAAGGAAAACTGGAAACAGTTTTCCATTCTATTATTATCAATGCCTTCGTCATAACAACTGCCATAATAAGTATTGGCCTACGACATGCAAAAGGCAAAATGAAACGTCACGTCTCTGGCGTGGCAACTGACAAAACTGACGATGAAACGTTAATAATTTAGTCTTAAATTATAAGTGTGACATAAGTCACTCACAACCAATAGTTATTTTAATAAATTTGATATAACGCGTAATTTAACCTAAACCTAAAATCAAGATCATGATAAAAAACATGGGGAATCTGGATCGTATCCTACGGTTTGTAATAGCAATTGTTATTGTTGCTTTATACTTTATGAGTGTTATTTCAGGTACTACTGCTATTATATTATTAATTGTGTCGGTAGCAGTTATTATCACCAGCTTTATTGAATTTTGCCCCCTGTATTGGCCCTTTGGTATCAGAACCATAAGCTCCAAGCAGTAACGTATAAATGATACTTGAATCTACTTTACTAAATTTTTAAAGGTTATATAGATGGCCGGGTACTTGCTACAGATCAGCCATCAGGACTACTGTCACAGCTGGAAGGCTATGATTACAAGTTCGTTTAACCTCATCTGACACGTTTATCTCATAAAAAATCTTTTGATCCTTTTTGCAGGTTTAGTCTTAACCATCACAGTTAAGCCAGCATTTTCTCAACAATCTCCGACTATTTTTACCGGAGCGGAAGCCAAGCGCAAAAATTATAATGCGCTATATGTTTTAAATAACGGCGATGATAAAAAAATAAATGTAACGCTAAGAAATATTAAAAATGCCCTCGCTGACCCCCGGCTTGAAGGTAAACTGAACGTTGAATTAGTAGTGTTCGGAGATGGTGTTAAGGTATTCGACAGAACTGGGCCCTTCGAAAAAACGTTGTTGGAGTTACAAAAAAGAGGTGTAATTCTTGCCCAGTGCGAAAATACCCTAAGAGAACGTAAAATTGATAAAAGCTCATTATACCCTTTCATCTCATTTGTACCCAGTGGAAATGGTGAGATCATCATTCGACATTACCAGGGCTGGGCGATAGTTCACCCTTAAACAAAAACAATTTTAATGATAGGGTATCCATGGTGCAGGCGTTACCCAAGTGCCTCATGAAGAAGTAATGTAAAAGATATGATTGAGAGAAAATTAAAGTACGGGAATTGGGAAAAGCGATTAACCAATTTTACGATCATTAGCCGCAAATACCTTTTACTGTTTGGCCTGGCAAGCGTGCTGAGCTTTAATGCCTGCGCTCAGAAAAAGGTGGAGAGCGGAGCTTACAACACCATGCTTAAAATACTGCTGAAGCATGATGTGCCTGAAATAGGTGCTGCCGAAGCCTATAAAAATGCGGTTGAATATATTTTTCTTGACTCTAGAGAACGCAAGGAATTTAATGTAAGCCACATTAGCGGCGCTGTATGGATAGGTTACGATGATTTTGAAATCACCCAGGTAAAGAGGATTCCGAAAAACAAAAAAATTATTGTGTATTGTTCTGTGGGTGCCCGAAGTGAAAAAATATCCGACAAGCTAATCGCCAATGGATTTAAAGATGTAAGCAATATGTACGGCGGCATATTTGAGTGGGTAAATCGAAACTATCCGGTTTATACGAACCAAAATAAACCAACCAAAAAGGTACATGCTTATAACAGGGGCTGGGGAATCTGGCTTAGAAACGCTGAGAAGGTTTATTAAAAATGAGTAATTATTTTGAGATCATTAGGCTTATTATACAGGCTATTTTAATTATCTAGTAGATGAGATTATGCATCTCCGATGACATAATTATTTTTACTGGTTACTATGACTTTCTTTAGCATTATCACTAATTCAGAGATTTACTATGAAAACTTTAATCGTATTGGGTCATGCTATTTTCAAAAAATGGGGATGGGAGTAGATTTTTAAATTGATTCCCGGTCTACTTCCGCATAAAAATATTTATTTAACACGTTGTGAAGATCATCAGGCTTTGTTACTCCCCTCTTACCCTGGCGGATTTTTGTTGTCCTTAGCACACTTTCTAGGAAAATGCCTCTCTGTGACCAAAATCACACAGCACGGAATTTTTTTTATAGAAATTTGTACTATTCAAAAAAGAAAACCAATGAAGATCCAGCAATTTGAAGATAAATACCTTGCTCATTACAGCTATGCCATTGTTACTGAGTGTGAAAGTAAAATAGTTTTAATAGATCCCTCAAGAAACCCACAGCAATATTACGATTATGCGAAAGAAATGAGCGCAGAAATTAGTGCTGTAATAGAGACTCATCCTCATGCTGATTTTGTGAGCAGTCACCTGGAGGTCCATGAAACGACTGGAGCAACTATTTACGCTCATAGTTTAACGGGAGTGAGTTATCCTTTTGAAGCTTTTGATGAGGGCGCTGAGATCAGTGTCGGAAAAATTAAACTGAGAAGCTTGTACACTCCGGGCCATTCTCCTGACAGCATCTCCATCGTGTTAAATTATGATGGAAAAGACAATGCGGTTTTTACCGGGGATACTTTATTTATCGGAGATTGTGGCAGACCGGATTTAAGAGAAGGAGCCGGGAACTTACAACAGAAAAGAGATGACCTGGCTAAGCAGATGTATTACTCGTTAAGAAATAAATTAATGACTCTGAACAATGAAGTCCTGGTTTATCCGGCACACGGAGCTGGCACCTTATGCGGTAAAGGATTAAGTGAAGCCAGTAGCAGTACAATAGGCGCCGAGAAAATCAGCAACTGGTCTTTACAGGAAATGACCGAAGAAGAATTTATCAAAGAACTGACTACAGAGCAGCCTTTTATTCCGAAATATTTTGGATATGATGTTGATCTGAACCGTAACGGCGCTGCAGCGTTTCGGCCATCGGTTGATGAAGTGAAAATTTTGACAAAACCAACAGCAGATTCTTTAAATCCTGAACTGATCCTAATAGACGCCAGGCCCCAGGGAAAATTTAAGAAAGGGCATTTTTCTAATTCTTTTAATATTCAATCGGGCACTAAGTTCGAAACATGGCTGGGAAGTATTGTTGAACCGGGAGAAAAATTCTATCTGGTTGCATCAGATCAGGAACAGTTAAATCAATTAATAGCTCGCGCTGCAAGCATTGGTTATGAGGTGTTTATAGAAGCCGCATTTATCTCCAATGAAGGAAAAGAAGAGATGGAAGTTGTTGACGTAGGAAAATTCAGAAGCAATCCCGATCAATACAGTATAATTGATATTAGAAATTCTTCGGAATTTAAATCTGAGCCCATATTTTCGACTGCAAAAAACATTCCTCTGGGCGAATTGAGAGAAAGAACTAATGAGATCCCAACGAACAAACCTGTAATTATACACTGTGCGGGGGGCTACCGTAGTGCGGCGGGAAGCAGTATCGTGAATGAAGCTATTGGTGACAAAACACAAGTATTTGACCTTGGTGAAGCTATAGAGCAGTTCGATAAGCGCTAAACTTATAGTGCTTTAAGCTACCTATTTTATGGTCATTCATAAGGGTTACCTAATGAGCATTTTTTTGTGCTCGATAGTATCAATACCTATTCACAAACTGATCTTACATTAAATCATTCCTGGGAAAAAGCGTATCAGGATTATCCTGAACTCAAACAAAAGAATGCCCTTATCAACGCCGCTCAATTCAACACGTTAAAGTTAAAGAGCGGTGTGTTAACCAATACCGAGCTACAATTGCAAAACACCTACGGGACTTTTGAAGGAAGCTGAGGAGCCTTCTTTTGTTTGCCAGGCATTTTTAGTGTCAACGGAAATAACTCCGCTAGAAGACAGTAAGGCACTTATAAAAAAATATACGATGGAAAAATTAAATCATAATAATCATTCTCAAGCAAATAGTATTATGGATAACACTAAAAAGTGGTTAACCCGGTCAAATATCACTACAGCAATTATGGTGGTGTTTATGGGTGCTTTGTTAATAAGCCCTCAGTTTAAAGGAGCGATCATCCAGGGCTTAATGAAGATAGGTTTGTTTCAGCCACCCATACCTGAGCAAGACGCTCAGTCAGCTTCCCCGATGGTATCTTCAGCGGAAACAATGGAGGACATGGTCTTGGAAGATAAAGAGGGTAAAATTATCAGACTTTCTGATTTGAAAGGGAAAGCGGTATTCATAAATTTCTGGGCAACGTGGTGCCCTCCTTGTATTGCCGAGATGCCCTCTATTGATAAACTAAGTCAGAAGTTTAAAGACAAGTCAAATGTGGTTTTTCTGATGGTAGATATGGATGCAAATATGAAAAAGTCGCAAAAATTTATGCAGAAAAACGGATACAATCTGAATGTTTATGCGCCGGCAAGCCAAATCTCTCCGGCTTATTTTGCAGGGGCATTGCCCACTACATTACTATTTGATAAATCAGGTAAGCTTGTTTTTAAACATGAGGGGGGAGCTGACTACGGTAATGCAGAATTTGAGAAGTTTTTAGAAACGACCAGCTTAAAGAAAGATAGTGAATAAGGAAGACCTGTTTTACTGTAATGTAAAAAGACCTGCTCTATTGCTTCATTAAAAGCATGGGCAACGGCGTTCTTCAATGTTGGGAGATTATTAATTAAAGTTCTGTTAGTAATAAAATTTTCATCTTTTTGAAACTAAAATCATGCCTTTGATATTATGTAAGGTTGCTTTTTATAAACTGATTAGTTATCGTTAAAGCATGTACACATGGCCATCGATTATGTGGATTGCTTTATATGAAGTATTTTGCCCTACAACACGTAATTAAACTGTTGGATTCCAATACAATTAAAAAACTCCTGGATGAACATTACTCAGAAATTGGCGCTTATCATCATA
Source organism: Daejeonella sp. (assembly GCA_037719315.1). Taxonomy (GTDB): domain Bacteria; phylum Bacteroidota; class Bacteroidia; order Sphingobacteriales; family Sphingobacteriaceae; genus Daejeonella. Next base: position 1,722 of record JBBJNR010000027.1, on the reverse strand, counting down.
TTGGGTTTAGCTGCCTGCAATACAGGAGATAAATCAAAACCTTTACCTTATGAGAAGAAAACTGAGCTCAGAAAAATTAGTTTAACTGATTTGAATCAACAGCCTATTGATCTTGAAAAATATAAGGGGAAAACGGTTTTTATCAACTTTTGGGCTACATGGTGTAAGCCATGCATCCAGGAAATGCCTTCCATAGCAAATGCCCAAAATATACTCCGCGATGAAGAAATAGTGTTCTTGCTCGCTTCAAATGAAAGTATTGAAGAAATTGACGAGTTTCGCATCAAGCATGATTATAAATTCAATTATACAAGAATAGAAAACAGTGAGGAATTGGATATTCAGGCCCTGCCAACCACCTTTATCTTTAGTCCGGAAGGTACCCTGGCTTTTTCAGAACCGGGTGACAGAAAATGGGATGATGCTGCAAATATTAATATGATCCTTGAAATTATAAAACGAAATGATTAGACAATTCATTGCTTTAACAGTCTCCATGTTCTTTTTGGCGTGTAATAATCCGGAAAAGAAAATAAGTGTGGAAACAGATAGTTTAAAAATTCTCGCTTCTCCAGCCGATTCTCTGAGCGCTGAACCTTATTTGTTTACCGATAAAAATGGAGTGGTGTACCTATCATGGATTGAAAAAATAAAGGAGACCAGTTTCCTGAAATTTTCTAGTTTGAGCGATAATGAGTGGTCAAAACCAGGGGTGATAGCTTCAGGAAATGACTGGTTTGTTAACTGGGCTGATTATCCGATGCTGGCGTCGGATGGTGAAGGTAATATGATAGCCCACATACTGGAGAAAAATGAAAATGGCACGTATACTTACGATGTTAAGCTCCTTAGCTCATCCGATAAAGGAGTGAACTGGGGCCCCTCCCGGATACTACATGATGATGGTAAGAAAGCAGAACATGGATTTGTTTCATTACTCTCCCATAAGGAAAATTATTTTGTTTCCTGGCTCGATGGTAGAAATACGGCGATGGAAGGCGGTACAGGGCACGGGGATGAACATCATGGAGCAATGTCACTACGTGCAGCGTCTATTGATAAAAAAGGCTTAAAATCAGATGAATGGGAACTGGATAACAGAGTATGTGATTGCTGCCAGACAAGTGCAGCATTAACAGCAAATGGGCCTGTTGTAATTTACCGCGACCGCTCGGAAGATGAGATCCGTGATATCTTTATTGTAAGGCTGGTAAATGGTCAATGGACACAACCCAAGCCCATATTCTCTGATAACTGGAAAATTTCGGGATGCCCCGTTAACGGGCCAAGGGCAGATGCGCTTGGAAATAGTTTAGCAATAGCCTGGTTTTCGTCCCCAGATAAAACTGGAAGAGTCCAGGTTATTTTCTCAAATGACGGTGGAGCTACATTTAATGCCCCGGTTAAGATTAATGAATCGGAAACAATTGGCCGGGTAGACCTCATTATGCTGAATGAGAAAAGCGCAATGGTAAGCTGGATGGAAGGCTCAGAAATAAAAGCAGCTAGAGTGTACAGTAATGGTACAAAAGACCCTTCGATGATTATTGCATCCTCATCCGAATCCAGATCAGGCGGATTTCCCCAAATGACAAAATCGGGAAATGGGATTGTTTTTGCATGGTCTGATACGAAAGAAAAAACCATTAATACGGCAAGTCTGATATTAAATTAACGTGAGTTCGATATAAGAATATTGGATTAAAAAGAAAGTTGCAGAGA
>JBBJNR010000026.1:0-41491 GCA_037719315.1 Daejeonella sp. | reverse complement strand
ATGAAAATAGCTTACCTTTAATACACTAAACCAATATAGTATTCAGTATAAATTCCTTTAATGAGCACTAATATCAAGTCGTTAATCATCGGTACCGGCAGTTTTGTACCAGCAAATATTGTATCGAACAATCATTTTTTACTGCACAGTTTTTATGAAAAGAACGGTGATCGCATCAAGCGTGATAACGCTGAAATAATTTCAAAATTTCAGGATATCACAGAAATTGAGGAGCGGAGATATGCCGACCCCGGTCACAAAGCTTCGGACCTTGGCTATCTGGCTGCTCAAAATGCTATAGAATCATCGGGTATAGACCCTGAAGCATTGGATTACATCATCGTTGCCCACAACTTTGGTGATATCTCGCCTGGAAGCACGCGCCCCGATGTGCTGCCTACCCTGGGATCAAGGATTAAATACAAGCTCGGGATAAAAAACGCTGATTGCGTAGCTTATGATATTCCTTTCGGATGTCCCGGATGGCTTCAGGGAATGGTCCAGGCTGATTATTTTATCCGTTCCGGCGATGCGAAGCGGATCCTGATCATTGGTACCGAAACTTTATCAAGGGTTACAGACCCATATGACCGCGACAGCATGATATTTTCTGACGGGGCCGGGGCAACAATACTGGAAGGAAAAAGCAATACGGATAGCGGCATTCTTGCACATAAAACACAAACGCATACATTTGCCGAAGCGTTCTACTTGTTTTCAGGAAAATCAAGCAACCCGGACTTTGTTTCGGATGAACAGTATATAAAAATGGATGGCCGGAAGATCTACGAGTACGCCCTTAAAAATGTCCCTCTGGTAATTCAGCAAGCACTGCAAAAATCCGGCACGGAACTTTCTGATGTGAAGAAAGTCCTTGTCCATCAGGCCAACGGAAAAATGGATGAGGCTATTCTGAAGAGGCTTTTCAAATTGTACGGATATGCCGAAGCACCGCACGATGTTATGCCGATGACTATCAGTACTTATGGAAACAGTTCGGTGGCAACAGTCCCAACCCTTTTAGATCTCATTATGAAGGGAAAGATAGAAAACCATGAAGTAAACACGGGAGATAAGGTGGTATTTGCATCAGTTGGTTCAGGAATGAACATAAATGCGATGATCTACCAATTCTGATCAGGCAGAAGTCGATAGAGGAGTTATACTGCGATCCAAATTAAGATTCGGCGCCTATTTTCCAAGCCTTTTTAAGCCTTCCTTCGCTTTATTCTCAATACTGCCCTCGTAGTCATGCCCCTCCATGTTTAAGGCCATGTTGTAAAATTGTACTGCTTTGGTACTGTCTTTCTTCTTTTCATAGATTGCCGCTATTCTGAGCGCAGCATTGGACGCAAAATAGAAGCGCTCATTTTTACCGAGATCTATGCTAAACTGGTAAAATTTAACCGCAAATTCGTCTTTAGCTATTTCATCATATATCCGGCCCTGCCGGTAGCAATATTCAATTTTATCACGCAAGACCCTGAAATTATCCATTTTTTTACCATCAATCTGCTCAAGCGCTCTTTCAAAATATCCTCCATCAAATAACAACCTGGCCTTTAATAAGCCCGCGTCCGGCATCGGATCGTTGGCTTCAGATAAAGCCTGTTTATCTTTTTCATTGTAAGTGTAGCCCTTTGTTTTAGTCATCATGACATAGCTCTTATAAGCATTAACATTTCCTTTCAAAAGCTCCAGCCATGCCAGGTTCAGGTAAGCGTCTTTAATATAATTTACCCCCTTATAGGCCTTTAAATAATTCTGGAGGGCGCCTGAAGCAGTCTGGTCAAGGGAGTGCATTTTCGCTAATCCCATTAAATAATCCAGGTAAGGATACGGTGGATATTCATCCCCTACGGGTTTTTTGCCCAATGCATTAATTGCGTCCTGATTGCGTCCCATGCGGACCGCTGCATATGCGAGAATATAGGTTTTTAGCAGGCTTTCAGAATCTATATCACGCGTATTCGCCATTATCTTACTGTAAGCGCCCCTATCATGTAACACCTCGGTTTGAATATAGGCCAGGTAGAACACTGCTTCTTCGGTAAATTGTGCATAAGGAGATTGAGGCAGCTTTATTACAAGGTTTTCCAGCATCCTCACTCCATTTTTTGTATCACCGCGGATCCCAAAAGTGGACATAGCATGTTTCAATCCGTCAGGAACAGATCCCAGGATAGCATTGATCATACCCAGGTTCTTTTGATTTGGAAGGAAAGCGGGAAATTTTCTGGAGTTTTCCTGCAGTTGATTATAGGCCCTGTTAACTTCGATGGCCGATGTGAAATATTCCTGGAACCTGCCCCGGCTTAATGCCATTTGTAAATTGATCTCTGCCTGGGCAAAGAGGTAGTACGGAGAGCTTCTATCGTCCTTCCCGATCCGGTTAAGGCGTGCAGATTTATTGTTCTTCAGACGTTCAAAGTCGGTTTTACTTTCTGAGGTTAGCAGTGTGAAGTAATCTAAATAATTATCCAGCAGATAGGGGATGGAGTTTGCTGGGTTTCTTCTTTTCTCAGCACTGATCAGCGTGCGGGCGTTATTCAGTTTAAGGGAAAGAATACTTTTATATGCCTTGATGCAGTTTGCATTAAAGTCGAAGTTAGCTTGTGCGGCAGGGCTTAGAAATATTAAAATGAAACTGATAACCAGGCAAACTCTCCCCATACATCAAAACTATTAATTATTGACCAAAAAAAAAGCGACCAGTTCTACTGATCGCCTGTGTGCTTTGTAATTCTGATTAAGCTACCGGAACTTCTTCCAGCGCGAAACCCTCGTCAACAAGGATTCTTCCGCAATGCTCACATACAATAATGCGCTTACGCTGACGGATATCAAGTTGTCTCTGCGGTGGTATCTGATTAAAACATCCCGAACATGAATCCCGCTGTATAGTAACCACAGCCAGTCCATTCTTGGCGTTGTTACGTAAGCGGTTATATGCGATTAATAGCCGCTCTTCAATATGTTTCTCAGCAACGTCCGCTTTTGAAATAATACTGACTTCTTCCTTTTCAGTTTCTGCAGTTATCGTATCTAACTCAGCCTTTTTGATCTCAAGATCCTTTTTACGCTCAGTAATGTTTGCCAAAGCCTTTTCGTAAACTTCAGTTTTGTTCTGGATCTCAAAGGAGTGTTCTTTGATCTTTTTCTCAGAAACCTGTATCTCAAGCCCCTGAATCTCAATTTCCTTGGAAATTGCATCATACTCACGGTTGTTCTTAACGTCGGCTAGCTGAGTCTCATATTTTTTCGTTGCAGCCAGAGCTTCCTTGATCATATTCTTACGGGTTACGATAGAATCCTCAAGCTCATCAAGCTCTGCTTTTATCTTTTGTATCCGGGTCTCTAAACCTGCAACCTCATCTTCAAGATCAGAAACTTCCATAGGAAGCTCCCCACGCGTTTGCCGGATTTTGTCAATCTGCGTGTGAAGGGTTTGAAGTTCGAATAATGTTTTTAATTTCTCTTCTACTGTTTGTTCCATTAAATCAAATAATTTATGGGGTTTGTATTCTGTGCTGTTAAACGGAGTGCAAAGTTACGAAACTTTTCTGAAATTAATTCCAACAATAATTCCTGCGTAAACTGCTCACTCTCAAAATGTCCCACATCCGCTATAATTAATTTCCCCTCTGCGTCAAAAAATTCGTGGTATTTAAAATCCGCTGTAATAAAAATATCGGCTCCGGCTTTAATGGCATTAGCAAGGAGAAAGCTGCCCGCTCCACCGCATACTGCCACCCTGCGTATCTTCTTGTCTCTCAATGCGGTATGGCGGATTACTTTTGCCTGGAGTTTTTCTTTAACAAGCTGCAAAAATTCCATCTCCCCCATATCAGTTTCCAAATTACCGATCCTTCCTGAGCCTACCTGGAAATAGGAATTACTCAGCGGATAAAGGTCATACGATACTTCTTCGTAAGGATGAGATTCTATTAGCGCTGCAATCAGCTTTCTCTCAATATTCTGCGGATATATGGTTTCTATCCTAACTTCTGACTCATGATGTCTCTTGCCAATTTCGCCGGCATGTGGATTAGTTCCATTGCCTGCCATAAAAGTTCCAAATCCTTCAGTATTGTAACTACATTCCGAGTAATTCCCTATCCAGCCTGCGCCTGCTTTAAACATCGCCTGCCGGATTTTTTCAGCATCGGCATCCGGACAGAAGGTGACGAGCTTTTTTAATACTCCTTCTTTGGGTTTCAGGATCCCGCAATTCGTTAGATCAAGCTTGTCACAGATCTTTTTATTTACGCCTTCAAGCACGTTATCAAAATTCGTATGAATAGCGTATAAGGCGATATCATGCTTTATGGCCTTCATCACCACCCGTTCAACATAATTTTTCCCGTTGAACTTCTTCAGGCCGCTGAATACGATCGGATGATGAGAAATGATCAGGTTAAGTCCACTTTCAATTGCTTCATCAACAACGGCTTCAGTACAATCCAGAGAGATCAGTGCCCCGCAGATCTCCTTATCGGGATCGCCGATTATCAGGCCTGAATTATCGTAATCTTCCTGGTATGCAAGAGGGGCTAGTGTTTCAAGAAAAGATGTAAGTTCCCGGAGTTTCATGTAAGATGTGTGTGTCAGGTATCTGTGAAGCCGAATCCCGCTAACCCTTTAAATATGTTTTTAAACGGATATCTGATAACTGGAACGGGAAGCCGGTGATTGAAACCTCAATGCTAACTTATGCCTGCGGAGGCATCATCTTGATCAACTGTAAGCTTTCATAAGCTGCCTTTTGATTGTAATCTGTAGCGATAGATTTGTGATTTATAACATCAACTATTGTACCTATAAAACACAATCCTGCTGTTAGTATATAAAGAATACCCATCCCCATTTGGCCGACCACAAAACGCTGGATACCGGCTATGCCCAGGAATCCAAGTATGGTGAAAAGCAAAATGTCTTGAGGGCTTTTACGCTTGCCGGAATAATACATAACGAAGTTCTGCGCCTGCCGCTGATCCATACCAGTCATTACCTGCTGAAGGTATGAATACTCTTCAGGGCTCATACCTTGAAAATTAAGGAGTAGATCTCTTTCCATCATAAAGTTTGCTTGTGCTCAATAAATTTAAATGGAATTTATTTAATAATTGCACGATCCGGAAAATTAGAATACCCAGGGCGGGAATGCCAAACCAATGCTGACTAAAAGATAATTTTATCTCCCCATGCATTAAATAGCTGATTGAGCGGCCCAGTCCGCAGCCCGGGCACCAGGAAAAACCAAGGTTATCAAGCGGGCACAATGTAAGATGGCTTGCTTTTACGGGATACGACACACTAAGAAACAGGAGGGCTGCCGACCAGGTTATCAGTTCAAGTGGCCACCCTTTTAACATTATAAATGTTTCTGCTTATTCATTAAAATCAAGGAAACAGCCAGAGTGAACAGGATGCCGATCAACACTGCGGCAGCAATGCGATACATATAATCCGTATTCATGATGTTTGCATTTAACTGCACGTAAATTATAGCGAAAAAAGCACTTATAACACCGCCAATCGCTATGATTTTAAATCCTTCGAACAGACCTTCGAAAAACTCCATTTTCCCTCCGGAAATATGATCGCGGTAGCTTTTAATACCTAAATAAAGCCCGGTGAGAGGAATTAGCATTGACACCCATTCCAGCCAGGCCATATTGTTTCCGTCTTCTACCGGATCAGAAGCGTACACCCCGGCAAAGTGCATGATCAGGATCCAGATTCCACTAAGAACCCCGATAATTACTCCATATTTTGCTGCATTTCCCATTGTGGTATGTGTTTGAGGTAAATATATGATTATTGCATAGGGAACACCAAAACAAAGTAAAGTTTTTCGCAGGCTCAGTCCTGCACCTCTTTTTTTAAAGTAACGAACAAACGAATTATATAAATATAGTTTATTTAATAAAAGGCAATACATCGAATTCTGGAATTGACTTCCCTGTCACGGCAGTTATTTGTTTAATGTATATTTGCATTTGAAAATCAGCGTGTGACTATCCGGGATATTTTAAATCAGTATAAATCGGACCCCCGTATAGCCGGCCTGGCAGGGGCCCTTAAGATTGGCGGGAATCAACGGGTTCATTTAAAAGGTCTCATCGGATCAAGTGATTCGGTGCTTGCTATCGCTTTGTATTTTCTGCAGCACAAGCACATGATATTTGTACTGCCTGAACGGGAGGAAGCCGCCTACTTTCTTAGCGATCTGGAAAACCTCCTGGAGAAAGAAGTCCTCCTTTTTCCGTCTTCATTCCGAAAATCATTCGAATTTACGCAGGTCGATAGCAGCAATGTCTTACAGCGCGCCGAGGTCCTAAACGAGCTCATCCACTCGAGCGAATTTGGAAAAATTATAGTTACCTATCCTGAGGCCCTTGCCGAAAAGGTTATAGACCGGGATGCGCTAAAGAAAAATACACTGGAAATTTCTTCAGGAAACAAGCTCAGCATTGATTTCATAAATGAATTTCTGATTGAATACGATTTTGAGCGTGTTGATTTTGTCTATGAGCCCGGTCAGTTCTCCATACGCGGAGGAATAGTCGATATTTTTTCGTTCTCCCACGACCTTCCATACCGGGTAGAATTTTTCGCTGATTTTATTGAAAGCATCCGGACCTTTGAGATCGAAGACCAGCTTTCAGTGGAGCAGGTGAAAAGTATCACCATCGTACCTAATGTACAGTCCAAATTTCTGACCGAGCATAATATTTCGCTTCTCGAGTACATTGAAAAAGATACACTTGTCTGGTTTAAAGATGTTGCTTTTACCCTTGAAGTGGTTAAAGATGGCTTTAAAAAAGCTGTTGAGTTCTGGAAGGCCTTGTCAGCTGACGATAAAAATCAGAACCCTCAATGGATTGATCCCAAATTCAATTTTACTGACCATAAACTGCTTGCAGACCAACTGCGCGACTTCGCTGTGCTTGAATTCGGAAAGCAATTCTTTTACGAGGCAAATACAACCATACATTTCGACATCAAACCTCAGCCATCATTTAACAAGGATTTTAATCTTCTGATCCACAATTTTAAAGAAAATGAGAAAGCCGGTCTTGAGAACCTGATCTTCACCGACTCTTCCAAACAGATCGAGCGGCTTTACAGCATTTTCGAGGATATTGATGCAACTGTAAAATTTAAGCCTGTCCATCTGTCCCTGAGAGAGGGATTTATAGACCTGGGTCAGAAGCTCGCTTGCTATACGGACCACCAGATATTTGACAGGTATTATAAATACAAGCTAAAAAAAGGGTATACCAGGTCCCAGGCACTTACCCTGAAAGAACTCCGGGACCTGAAGCCGGGCGATTATATCACTCATATTGACCATGGGATTGGAAAATATGCGGGACTGGAAAAGGTCGAGGTAAATGAACGATCACAGGAAATGATCCGTTTGGTTTATGCTGATAATGACCTGCTTTATGTGAATATTAATTCACTGAACCGTATCTCCAGGTATTCCGGGAAGGATGGAACGGTCCCCAAAATGAATAAGCTGGGTAGCGATGTCTGGGAAAAGCTAAAAAAAACCACTAAAAAAAAAGTTAAAGACATCGCCCGGGACCTGATCAGGCTCTATGCGATCCGAAAAGCTCAAACCGGCACAGCTTTTTTACCTGATACTTATCTGCAGAATGAACTGGAAGCCTCGTTTATCTACGAGGATACGCCCGACCAGGTAAAAGCGACAGCAGATGTGAAAAAAGATATGGAATCACCGCATCCCATGGACAGGCTGATTTGCGGGGATGTGGGTTTCGGGAAAACAGAAATTGCTATCCGGGCAGCTTTTAAAGCTGTTACAGACAGTAAGCAGGTGGCGATTCTGGTCCCCACAACTATACTTGCTTTACAGCACTATAAAACATTTTCTTCCCGTCTGGCAGATTTTCCCTGCACCATCGACTACATAAACCGCTTTAAATCATCAAAACAGATAAAAGAAAGCCTCCAAAAACTGGCAGATGGAAAAGTGGATATCATAATCGGCACTCACCGCATTGTCAGTAAGGATGTTAAGTTCAAAGACCTTGGATTGCTCATCATTGATGAAGAGCAGAAGTTTGGCGTAAGCGTAAAAGAGAAATTAAAACAGTTCCGGGCGAATGTAGATACGTTAACGCTTACGGCAACCCCTATTCCACGCACACTTCACTTCTCGCTGATGGGTGCCAGGGATCTGAGCATTATCAGCACTCCGCCGCCAAACAGGCAGCCTGTATTAACCGAATTGCATGTTTTTAACGAAAAATTGATAAAAGAGGCTGTCGAATATGAGATAGACCGCGGCGGGCAGATATTTTTTGTACATAACCGGGTCCAGGACCTGATGCAACTGGGTGGCCTGATCAACACTCTAGTCCCAAAAGCACGGATCGGGATCGCGCACGGGCAGCTCGAAGGCGATGCCCTTGAAGATGTCATGTTAAAATTTGTTTCAGGCGACTACGATGTTCTGGTCGCAACTACCATTATTGAAGCAGGCCTGGACATTGCCAACGCGAATACGATAATGATCAATCATGCCCACATGTTCGGTCTCAGTGATCTCCACCAGATGCGCGGCCGCGTGGGCCGGTCAAATAAAAAAGCATTCTGTTATCTTTTAAGCCCTCCTTTGTCTACCCTCACCAGCGAAGCCCGCAAACGCCTGAGCGCCATAGAAGAGTTTTCGGATCTCGGCAGCGGCTTTAATATTGCTATGCGCGACCTTGATATCCGCGGAAGCGGCAATCTGCTGGGGGCGGAACAAAGTGGTTTTATAGCCGAGATCGGATTCGAAATGTACCACAAGATCCTTGATGAAGCTATCCAGGAGTTAAAAGATGATGAATTTAAGAACCTGTTTAAGGAAGAGAAGCCAAGGCCTTTCATCTCTTTTACTCATGTAGACACTGACCTGGAGGTGATGATCCCCGATGAATATGTCACAAACATCGCGGAGCGCTACAATTTATATACCGAGCTGTCAAATATTGAAGATGAAACGGCCCTGGATGGATTCAGAAAGAAACTGGCCGACCGTTTTGGTCCCGTACCTCAGCAGGTAAATGAGCTTATCAACACCTGGCGTTTACAATGGCTCGGTAAGATGATCGGATTTGAAAAGATCACGTTAAAAAAGGGAGTTTTGAGGGGTTACTTTATCAGTAACCAGCAATCGGCCTACTACGAAACGGAACAGTTTGGAAGGGTATTGCAATTTGCGCAGGCACATCCGCGCGCCTGTAACCTGAAAGAAGTGAAAAGCGCCCTCCGCCTGGCTATCGAGCATGTGCATACGCTGGATACCGCAATAGAAATGCTGCAGGAAATTGCCGTTCCTGAAGCTATCACTCAGCAAGCTGGTATGTGACCGGCAATACGTAGGAAGTCCTGACCGCCTTTCCTTCCGCCATACCAGGGTTCCAGGGTGGCGATAGGCGCATTACCCGTATCGCCTCTTCATCACACCCATCGCCAATTCCCTTTATTATTTTAAAATCGCTGAGGCTCCCGTTCTTTTCTACCACAAAACCTATATAAACTTTACCTTCGGTTTTAGCTTCGCGAGCCATGAGCGGATACCTGATCGTAGATCCGAGAAACTTGGCCAGGGCTTTTTGTCCCCCCTGGTATTCCGGAGCAGTTTCTACACTCCCCAGATCATATAGTTTTCCTTCGTATCCCGCTTCTTTGTTTCCCGTTTCTGGAAGGGGGGCCTTATCGGAAGACGGCGTTTCTGGTAACCCGGAAGGCCCGGAATACCCGGTATCCTCACCAGCGGACGTATCCTGACTATCATAAAGATCGTAAGATTCCAGGTTTTTTATTTCCACTTCGCGCAAAGAGCTGATCTTTCCATCCTCATTTATGATCATTTCATATTTGACATCAGCAGACTCTTCCTTGTTTTCCGATGCTTTAATATAGTCTACCCTTGCCCAATAGGTAGCTATTAACTCATCACCACTTCTGTCATAGTCAAGGGAAGAAACCGTCCACTGAAGCCTTAGCTTCTGCATATCCGAAGCCCGTTTATAATGCAGCTGCTTTAAACGCTTGTACGTAAGGTTGTGATAATTAAAATAGGTTTGCGTGATCGGCGAAAAATAACTGGGGGGGTCGAAATACCCTTTACGCTGATCGGTATAAAATGCCTCAATAAATTTGATCAGCGATGATCTGATTTCGGGGTCGCTCATGCTTGAATTTTCGCTTAGCGCATCAGAATTGTCTTCAATAACCGTGGCAACTTCAGGTTCCCTGGAAAACAGGCTGTTAACATCGTCTACAAAAAGAGTTAAATATCCCATCACAAGAATAACAACTCCCAGACCAATACCCATATACAGCAGGGACTTATCCTTTTTAACATCTTCTTCTGCAACTTCCTCTTGTGAATTAACTTCCTCTTTCATCAGTTTCAGATCCTTTCCAGCAATTTTATGTAATCCTCCATCAGTTTTCAGACGTTCAGAAAGTCTTTATGAACTGCAAATATACGAATACGAGAGGTGCGGCAAGCAATAATCCATCAAAACGATCGAGCAAGCCGCCGTGTCCGGGCAATAATGAGCCGGAATCTTTTGTTGAAAGGCTTCGCTTAAGCATAGACTCAGAGAGATCACCAAGAGTTCCTGCTGTAGCTATTATTGCAGACATCCCCAGCCAGTGGACCATGGAAAGCTCATTAAAATAATGCGAAATAATAAATGCTGCGAACAGGCTGGTTAACATACCACCAGCGAATCCTTCCCATGTTTTTTTTGGTGAGTGACGCTCAAATAAGCGATGTTTTCCAAGATTGATCCCAAACAAATAAGCACCAGTATCACTTGACCAGAGCAACACAAGAAATGCCAGGGGGTAATGATAGGAATAGTTTCCATCGGTAAACGCTATTGCGTAGAAAAAACAGAATGGCACAGCGGCAAATAATACCCCGAATATGGTGTAAGATATATTGTGAAAAGGATTCTCATACTTCCTGAAAAGCTCTGCCACAATGACTAATATAGTTACCGGAACGCAGATAAGGGTATTAATCAGAGGTTCCCCCTTAAAAAAATACATACTCAGCGGCAGGTATATACTGATCACAAGCGCAAGCCCCCACCTTTTTTGAGGTTTTACATCCGGCCTTGTAACCAATCGATAGAATTCCTCTGTACATAGAACGCAAAGTATTAAAAAGAATAAAGTAAAGGCATACGCCCCTAACAGTACCGAAGCCAGCATCACTCCAACAAAGAAAAATCCGGTTATAGCCCTGGTCTTCATTATAACTCGTTTTTAATAATTATTTCAAGGGCCTGTTGGAAGTGGACCTCATGAATATATATCTCTATTTCACCCAAACGATATGGGAAACCCTGCTTATTTATTAATATTGCATCAATCTCATGATCAGTTAACACTTGGCGGACAAGCTCCGATTTGAAAAAATCTGCTGAGGTATAGATCTTAATCCAGCCTGCTTCCATCCGTTCGATTTATGTTGTCCACCCCATACTTCAGAGCAGCCTTGTAAAAAACCCATAGTAACATACTGCATACGAAAACGCTAATAACATACACAGAGGACGGGAGGGGATCCGGCTGATCAAGCTTATCAAGAGAAACTCCTTGCTGCTGATAAACGTACGCTGTGATCACCGCAATTGAATTGTTCATAAAATGGGCCAGTATTGGGATCCATAGACTTCCGCTCCATATTAACAGGTATCCGAAGAGCGCCCCCAGCAGCATCCGGGGAATAAAACCATAGAACTGGATATGGATGGCGCTGAATATTATTGCGGTGATCCAGATCGCGGCATGTTTATTTCCAGTCCAGCGTGCTAAAATCTTCTGAAGACAGCCGCGGAATATAAACTCTTCACCCAATGCGGGTATAACTGCAAGCATAAATAAATTGACCAGCAAAACATCTGCAGAATCCATTTGCAGCAGTTGTCTGGTCATCTGTGCCATTTGTTGTTCCTTCAACAGCATCCATTCTTCGACCTCCTTTAAAAAAGGTGGAAATTTCATGTTTTTGTTCAACTCAGAACTTAAATCAAGCATGGGCAGGGCGCTAAACATCAGAAGGATTGTAAGAAAGATTAGGATGATGGGAAAGCGTTGCAGCTTTAAATAATCCATCCAATTGCTGCTCTCCATCCGGGCAAAAAACACGGCAGGAACGACGAACATCCCCGTTGAAATAAATATCTGCAGAAGCTTTAATGCCGCTAATGATGATGTTTCACCTTGCGACAAATCACCTATGGCTTTTATCCCATAGATAGAGGTCACAGCAATAAAAGCAATCACTGTAAACACAAATGCCCCAGCAAGCATAAGCAACAGCAATAGCAGCAACGATGTAAAAGGATGACGCTCTGTTGAACCGGATTTTAACATGATGGTTTTTTATTTGTAATTTTGCACTTTACTACGAATTACAGCGCTGAAAGATAGGTAATGTCTGTTAAGATTGGAAATATAGATTTAGGGGAGTTTCCGCTTCTGCTTGCTCCTATGGAGGATGTCAGTGATCCGCCGTTTCGTTTTGTATGCAAGCAAAATGGGGTGGATATGATGTATACAGAATTTATCTCTTCTGAGGGACTGATCCGTGATGCAGCGAAAAGCAGGGCGAAGCTCGACATTTTCGAGTATGAACGCCCCATCGGAATACAGATCTTCGGCAGCGAGATCGAATCAATGCGCGAAGCTACAAAGATCGCTTCAGCCGCAGGGCCAGACCTTATCGATATAAATTATGGCTGCCCTGTCAAGAACGTCGCTTGCCGCGGCGCCGGCGCCAGCCTCCTTCAGGATATTGACAAGATGGTGCGTATGACAAAAGCCGTTGTAGAATCCACGGACTTGCCGGTTACTGTTAAAACCCGGCTTGGATGGGACGACACGACACGGAACGTATACGATGTAGCCGAGCGCTTGCAGGATATTGGGATCCAGGCATTGACCATTCATGGCCGTACCAGGGCCCAGATGTATAAAGGTGAGGCAGACTGGACACTGATCCGGGAGATCAAACGAAACCCAAGGATCAACATTCCAATCTTTGGAAATGGCGATGTAAATTCTATCGAAAAGGCTGCCAGCTGGCGGATGGAATATGAGGTTGATGGAATAATGATCGGCCGGGCTGCAATTGGCTACCCATGGATCTTCCGTGAAATAAAACATTTTTTCAAAACAGGCAAGTATCTTCCCGAACCTACCATATCGGAAAGAGTGGATGTTTGCAGGACCCATTTTGAAAAATCACTCGCCTGGAAGGGTGAAAAAACCGGGGTTTTTGAAATGAGGAGGCATTATGCCAACTACTTCAAGGGCGTTCCTGATTTCAAGGAATATCGCATTAAACTGGTTTCATTGGAGAACATCCAGGATATTCATTCCACGCTCGATGAAATAAATGAACATTTCTATATAGAAATGGCCTAATTATTGGACTTGTTTTTATATTGCCGCTCATTAAATCTAATTTCTATGGTAACCAAGATTACTGATGGTGTAAAAATTTCTGTAGAGACCATTTATCAGCCCGAATACTCCAATCCGGCAAATGAGCATTTTATGTTCGCATATCGGGTGAACATAGAAAATCTGACAGAAAATAGCGTACAGCTGCTTAACCGTCACTGGCACATATTCGATTCAAACGGCACTAAAAGAGAAGTTGAAGGGGAGGGCGTGGTAGGCCAGCAGCCCGTGATCGAGCCGGGCAATACTCACGAATACGTGTCCGGATGCAATCTTAAAACCGATATGGGTAGTATGAAAGGCTCCTATGAAATGGAGCGTGTCGTCGATGGCGTCAAATTCCGGGTGAACATCCCCGAATTTTACCTCATGGCCCCTTATAAATTGAACTAACCGGCCTTCAGATCTAAACTTAATTAAATAAGCTTATAAAGAGGTTTTCCGGTCATCGGTTCCTGCCCGTAAGTTTTACAAAGTTCGGCCAAAGTGTCCTCATGGGATATCGCTACATTCATAACCGTATCATTCCCTCCATAATAGATATATATTTCTCCATTGGGCCGTCTTATTGCTCCGCAGCAGAAAACTACATTAGGAACATGGACATAAGCATCCTCTCTAACCCGGCAATCTGCTTTGGATGGAAAAAGGATTGGAATATTTGATACCCTAACCTGTCCGGGTTCTTTCAGATCATGCAATGCAACGCCAAGAACATAAGGGTTACCATCCATTGTACTCCTTACCCCGTGAAAAATACTTATCCAGCCATGTTTTGTTTTTATGGGAGGCGCCCCCGGACCGATCTTAGCCGAAAAACTGCTTGGGCCATCATTTTGCAACATGATCGGAGCATGTTGAATTTCCCACCGGCAGTCTCTCCAATCATCCGTAGTGCCAATTTGAATCTGCTTAAATATCCCGCCAACATGCTGCTCGGTATGATCATTGGGGCGAAAGAGGCCGTAATATTTGCCCTTTATCTGTTCGGGGAAAATAACCACGTTCCGCATGTCGGTTTGCAATACCGGACCATACCTCTTATAGGTTTTAAAGTCTTTTGTAGTTGCCAGGGACACCCGCACACGATGAGCTATCGAACCATGATAGGCACTATAAGTAATTAAATAGGTGTCGTTTATCCTGGTTATCCGCGCATCTTCTAATCCACCCTGTTCATTCCCGATAAGCTCATTAATATCTGCACTTTCAACAAATATATCGTTCTTAGTACAGGGAGTCAATGCGGGCTCACTATCTACCCTCCAGCCATCCAATCCATTTTTACTTCTCGCAATTCCCAGGATAGAGATCCCATTACGAAGGTGCGATCGAAAAAGCATGAGTACCTCACCTTCATATTCTGTAATCCCCGCATTGTGCACCGTTATGGTTTGTAAATGCGGCTGCTTCCAGGATTTATTTACATCCTCGCTTGTCAGAATTGGATTCCCTTTAAACCGGACTACTGGAGCTGATAAACTGGCTTGATTGTTCATTGAATATGTTAACCCAATCATATCTTCATTGTTTGAATCCGAAAAGCGGTTGATCAATAAAAATCATCTATGAAAAAAGCCGGGCGTATTTGGCCCCGGCTTTTACTTATTCATTCGCTCTTTGTACGTATCTTATTCTCTTCGTCCAATCAGCATGCTGGCATAGTACACGAGTGTTGCCAGCGATCCCAAAGCTGCAACCACGTAAGTCATAGCAGCCCACCATAAGGCATCTTTTGCCTGATCATGTTCAACCGTAGTCTGCATAATACCGCGGTTACTTTCAAGCCATGCTAAAGCCCGGTTACTCGCATCAAATTCCACGGGAAGAGTGATAAAAGCAAACAAGGTTACCAGGGCGAGGGCGCCCACGCCGACAGCCAGAACTATCGGATTGCCAGAAAATATTAGCAGGATCACCCCGATCATCAACGCCCATTGCGTGATCTTGGATGCTACGTTAACCGCGGGAACTACTGAAGACCTGAACTGAAGCCAGCTATAAGCTGTAGCGTGCTGCACGGCATGTCCGCATTCATGTGCAGCAACAGCTGCTGCTGCCACACTCCGTCCGTGGTATACTTCCGGACTCAGGTTTACGGTGCGGTCGGCCGGATTGTAGTGATCGGACAGCTGCCCTTCTGCAGAAATGATCTTCACATTTGCAATTCCGTTATCTCTCAACATTTTTTCGGCTATATCTTTGCCGCTCATACCCGATGCAAGGGGCATTTCAGAATACTGTTTAAATTTACTTTTAAAGCGCCACTGTACTGCAAAACTAATTACAGCAATGACTACCATCAATATTAAAGCTTCCATAGTTCTTCTTGTTTAGACTGTTATTTCAATAACTATTCCGAATAAAAATACTCACAAATAAATTACCTTTAAACATACATGGGTCAAACTTTTTCGTACTGGGAGCAACTTTCATTTTTATCAGGTTTTGATGTGGTCATAATAGGGAGTGGTATTGTTGGCTTAAGTGTTGCACTTCATTTGAAAGACCGTAGGCCATCGCTTCGGGTGGGAATACTTGAAGCCGGGTTTTTGCCATCCGGCGCCAGCACAAAAAATGCCGGGTTTGCGTGCTTCGGGAGCATTTCTGAAGCAATTGATGAGATAAAACGCAGTGGTGAAGACAATTTCCTTCAACTGGTTGAGATGCGGTGGAAGGGTCTTGAAAAGCTTCGGACAAATCTAAGTGATAGCGCAATCGATTTTCATCAATACGGGGGTTATGAGATCTTTAAAGAATCGGAAAAACATCTGGCTAATGAGTGTATTGACCACATTGAATATATAAATGCATTACTGAAACCCATTATCGGAAAACATGACATTTATGCAGTGTCCAATGCTAAAATTGCAGATTTTGGTTTTTGCGGGGTAAACAATATCATTGAAAATAAATACGAGGGCCAAATTGATACCGGCAAAAGGATAACGGCCATGATCTCAAAAGTAGCCGGGTCGGGTGTTCAGATCTTCAATAACTGCCGGGTTCAAGAAGTCGGGCAGGCAGAAAATGAACACATAATACAGACTAACCATGGAGATTTCAACGCAAAAGCTGTTATACTGGCAACCAATGCGTTTGCACGCGACCTACTTCCCGAACTGGATGTCATTCCAGGCCGCGGCCAGGTTTTGGTTACAGAACCCATCATGAATTTGAAACTTAAGGGCACATTTCATTACAATCGCGGTTATACCATATTTCCGGAATACTAACGACAGGATCCTTTTGGGTGGCTTTCGTGATCTCAATATTGATGCCGAGCGAACTACCGAACCTGGAGTTACAGACCTGGTACAGTCTGCGCTTGAGAAATTACTTCATGAAACAATTCTGCCAGGGCAAAAACCAAAGATAGATTATCGCTGGAGCGGAGTAATGGGCTTTGGGTCCGAACTTAGTCCAATCGTTAAAGAGGTGCGCTCATAATTCTTTTGTGCCGTCCGCTGCAGCGGAATGGGTGTTGCGATGGGCTCGCTACTTGGCGAAAAGGTGGCAGGCTTGGTAGAGCTTTAATTCCGTATCCAATTTTGTATTTTTGATAAAATTTTTAGCAATGGATACAACTGTCATTCTTGGAGCGGCATTATTACTCATGATCATCCTTTTCTTTTTCCGGAGAAATCCCGGAAAAACCGGAACTTCCCCAGAGGATTTTGAGGGCGTTAAATTGGAACGGGATAATCTCAGAATTGGCCAGGCGAAGGCAGAAGAACGTTCAGAAAACCTGAGAGCAGAAGTGGAATATTTGAAAACTCAGCTAGTTGCTGAACACGAAAAATTATCTGATGCGATGCAATCCCTGGAAAGTTCCAGATCTTATTTTAAAGCTCAGCAGGAAAAAATAGCGGAGCAAAAGCTCGAGATAAAAAACAATCAGGAAAAGTTTAATAAGGATTTTGAGCTTATTGCTTCCCGCATTCTGGAAGAGAAAACGCATAAATTTACAGAGCAGAACCGCGCCAATCTTGATATCCTGTTAAATCCCCTAAAGGAAAACATAAAGGCTTTTGAGGAAAAAGTTGAAAAGGTTTACAAAGCAGAATCGGATGAGCGCAATGTATTAAAAGGGCACATAGGTCAGCTGATCGAACAATCCACCTTGATGAGCCTGGAAACCCAAAATTTAACAAAAGCCCTGAAGGGTGATAACAAAAAACAGGGTAACTGGGGTGAGATGATCCTGGAAAGGGTGCTTGAGCGATCAGGCCTGGTCAAAGATCAGGAGTACCGCATCCAGGCAAGTTTGCAAACTGGCGAAGGAAACCGTTTTCAACCGGACGTGGTTATTGATCTCCCGGACGATAAACACCTGATCATCGATGCCAAAGTATCTTTGATCGCCTACGAGCGATTGGTAAATTGTGAAACTGATGAAGACACCGAGCTGTTTATCCGCCAGCATATCGCATCAATCCGCAGCCATGTGAATGACCTTTCATCTAAAAGCTACAGCGAGCTTTATAAGATCAATTCTCCGGATTTTGTGATGCTCTTCATCCCGATTGAATCCTGCTTCAGCATTGCTGTACAGAAGGATGCCGAACTGTTTAACTATGCCTGGGATAAACGGGTGGTCATTGTTAGCCCCTCCACTTTGCTCGCTACACTGCGAACCATCGCAAGCATGTGGAAACAGGAACGACAGAACCGCAACGTGATGGAAATAGCCCGGTTAAGCGGCGAGATGTACGATAAGTTCGTAGGTTTTATCGGTGATATGGATGGTATCGGCAAAAATATAAAGCAAAGCCAGGATGCTTATGACAGGGCGTTAAATAAATTGTCTTCAGGACGCGGCAATCTTACTGTAACCGCTGAGAAAATTAAGAAGCTTGGAGCCAAAACCAGTAAGCAGCTGGATCAAAGGCTAATTGGGGAAGAAGAAGACTAGTTGTAAAACAATTAAAATTTACTCAACCAAATTTTTTAATGAATTCCATCCCTGCGCTTTTATTGGGTGCACCTTCTCGGATTTAGAAATGAGGTTACATCCGGCGGAAGCCTCAGTAATATGGCCAATTATTGAAATATCGGGATTATTCCTGATCTTTTCAAAATCAGCCTGTTTGATGGTAAAAAGCAATTCATAATCTTCACCGCCATTTAAAGCGCAAACTGTAGGATCGATCCCGAAATCACGTGCTGTATCATAGGTCATTGGATCAATTGGGATCTTCTCTTCATAAAGATTACAACCCTTGTCCGATTGTTTACAAATGTGAAGGATCTCGGACGCCAGGCCATCTGAAATATCGATCATGGATGTTGGTTTGACCTTCATCGATTTCAAAGCTTCAACAATATCCTTGCGGGATTCAGGTTTAAGCTGGCGTTCAACGATATAGTCTTTGCCTTCCAGATCGGGCTGTATGTTGGGGTTTTCCAGAAAAATATTCTTCTCGCGTTCTAACAGCTGCAAGCCAATATAAGCTCCCCCGAGATCGCCTGAAACGCAGATAAGATCTCCTTCATTGGCTCCATTGCGATAACAAATATCTTTTTCATCAGCATATCCTATACTAGTCACGCTAATGACCAGTCCTTGTTTGGATGACGATGTATCTCCGCCCACCAGATCGATATCGTATTTCTCGCAGGCGATCTGAATTCCCTGGTAAAGTTCTTCAACTGCTTCCAGCGGAAATTTGCTTGACAGGCCAATTGAAACGGTTACCTGGGTAGCTGTTCCATTCATTGCATAAATATCGCTCAGGTTAACCTGAATGGCTTTATAACCTAAATGTTTAAGAGGCGTATATGCCAGATCGAAATGGATCCCTTCAAGCAGAAGATCGGTCGAGAACAGCGCTTTTTTCCCCTCAAAATTAACTACCGCCGCATCATCGCCAATGCCCTTCACCGAGCTTTTATTTTTTATTTCGAAGCTATTTGTCAGATGCTCGATTAAGCCGAATTCGCCTAATTGCTCAATTTCTGTACGCCCTTTATTTTCAAACATGATAATTCTTATTAAAATACAAAGGTGCTAATTTTCATCTGTATAAATTTGTTTTCAATGGCGATGAAGCTATCATGAGCATATTCATTACGGTTTGTGAGAGGCATGCTCATGATGGTTTTAAAAGAAGAGATATTCAGCTTAAGGTAATTTGTACAGCTGCTTCATTTTGGGATATTCTGACTGAGGAACCTGCACCAGAATTGGGTTTTTAGACTTATCGAGCAAGTTTATCAATTTTAACATATTATCCTCGGTCATCGCAGTGCAGCCTGCAGTTGGCGCTGTGCTTTTGCTCCATATATGCATAAAAATACATGATCCCTTCCCCTTAGTCGCAGGATTAACATTATAGTCAACAAATATTCCATACTTATACACATCACTTTTCATGCGCATAGTTTCCGCTGAATTCCAGTCTTTTTTTACCGTGTCAGATTTAACGATCTGATTATAATAAGCTGATTTGATATCATCAACACAGAATGTCCTGTCATCAACCTTGAGAGAATTCATTTTAGAAGATATGTCCTGGTACCCGAAAAGCCCCGTTCAGATAAAATATACCGGCAGGCGCATTTCCATCCCCTTCTTTTTTAAGCTTGCCTTTATTCAGAGCCGGATCGTGCAGTCCTTTTCCCCAGGCCAGCCCGCTTCTGCCGGTGACAATAGGAATATTTTTTAAGACCGGAACCCACTGATTATCTTTCCAGTCATATGCAGTCATTTTGCCATTTATACTGTTCCATCCGGAAGTTGTGACGATCACCAGCTGCCGGGATTGAAATTTTTGGCTGAGATAACCAGGCTCATCAAAAAGCCACAATGAAATAACTAAAATGATGAAGTTCATGCGGAGTGCCCGGCGGCATTTTTCAACCAGTTCTTACCTTCCGTAAAACGCGTGACCATCATTGCGGAAACTGTATCACCGGTGGCATTCAGCAATGTTGCCATCGGATCTACCAGGGTTCCGATTATCATTACTACAGGCAACATTTCTACCGGAAAATTATAAACTGTCATAACCAGTATCTCACCAATATAACCACCATTTGGAATACCCCCTTCTACTGTACTTACGATGATGGTGATACCCAATGCTAGTAAAATAGTATAAGGATCAGTAAAATCCTTACCCATAATCGCAAATACAGCGGCAATTTTAATAATTGACGATATACTGGAGCCATCCTTATGAAGAGGCGCACCAAGCGGGACCGCCAGGTTTGCGATATGGTCCGGGATCTTCATCGCTTTTGCTGCTGCTAAATTTGCCGGGATCGTAGCCACACTGCTGCAAGTGCTCAAGGCTGTGAAAGATGGGATAATATTGTTTTTCCAATAAATATTAAGTCCGGGTATACCCCCGGCTATCCATGCATATAAGCTAAAGAAAACTATAAAATAAAACAGCCCGAGTCCGTAATAGATAGCCATAGAGTGTGCATAGGTACCGAAAAGCTGCGGACCAAATACGCCTATCTGATAAGCAAAATATGCCCCTAGGCCTATTGGTGCAAGCTTCATGATCAAAATAAGCAACTGCTTCATCACCTCATCGCCGCCAGTAAGAAAATTCTTAAAGGGCTCGCCTTTCTCTCCGGACCGGGATGTTGCAAAACCTACCAGAAAGGAGAAAATGATAAATGCAAGCATGCTTTTACGGGATAAAAGCTCGTAAAATTCGTTTACAGTCAGCAGGCTGGCCGCCTGGTTACCAAAGCTCTGCGGCTTTATTTCTTCAGCCACATTGGTAACAGTTTCAATATTCTGAGGAAGGGGAAACAACCAGACCGTAAACACTGTAAGTATGGCTGATATCAATACCGTTCCCACAAAAACAGCGAACATGATCACCATCACCTTACCCATCTTCTTCGTCCGGTCAATATTGGCTATTGAGGAAGATATCGCAAAAAATATGAGTGGAATTACTGCTGTAAAAAGAAGATTCAAGAAAATATCCCCAATCGGCTTTAAAATTTCAACCTGCTTACCTAGTAATAGCCCTAGTATAGTCCCTGAAATTATTCCTACCAGAAGTAATATAATACTGCTATAGTTTTTAAAAAAATCAGATTGCTTATAAACCATTTTATAAACCCAGTTTAGCAGATATTTCAAGCATGCGTTCTATTGGTTTTTGCGCTTTTAAAATAATATCCATAGGTATCGTAATTTCAGGTAAGCCATTCTTTAAACATAAGTAAAGTTTCTCTAAGGTATTTCTTTTCATATGGGGGCAATCATTACAAGCACAGGCATTATTCGGGGGAGCGGGTATAAATACCTTTCCGGGATTAGCTTTTTCCATTTGATGAATAATACCACTCTCTGTAGCAACTATAAACTCATTTGCAGGGTCATTAATGGTATATTTTAATAATCCCGTGGTTGATCCTATATAATCTGCCATTTGCAAAACAGCCTCTTCGCATTCCGGATGGGCAATAAACTTTGCATCCGGATGCCTGTTCTTTAACTTGAGTATCCGCTGCTGCGAAAAAATCTCATGAACCATACATGCCCCATTCCATAAAACCAGATTGCGGCCGGTTTTTTTTGCTACCCACGCCCCTAAATTCCGGTCCGGCCCAAAAATAATCTTCTGATCCTTAGGCAGGCTTTCAACAATCTGCACGGCATTTGAAGATGTACAAACAATATCACTTAAAGCCTTTAATTCGGCTGTGCAGTTTACATAAGTTATCACCAAATGACCGGGATATTTTTCCTTAAATTTAGCAAACAGCTTTGGCGGGCAACTATCTGATAAAGAACAACCTGCCTTAATATCCGGCAGTAAAACTTTTTTCTCAGGAGATAATATTTTTGCTGTCTCGGCCATAAAATGAACTCCGGCAAATACAATTACATCGGCATTCGTTTTTGCTGCCTCCTGTGATAATCCTAAACTATCACCTATATAATCTGCTATATCCTGAATATCCGGTTCCTGATAGTAGTGGGCCAGGATAACCGCATTCTTTTCTTTTTTTAAACGTTCTATTTCGTCAAAAAGATCCAGCGCCGGATCAATTGGCTCATCAATAAAACCTTTAATATTTAGTTCTTCGAAGGTATTCATTTATCAACTATTCAATAAATACAATTTAATATTTTAAATAGATTCTATTGTTTATTAGTGTGTTGGTTATGTTAGAAAACAATTATACATTTTAGGTATATAATTGTTTTTAATTAATTATTAACAATATATCCACACTTCAGGCAGTTTATATATCTGATTACTAACTACTTTACTTTTCCCAATAATATTATAAAATCTTATATGTGCAATTTTTTCTATTAATAGAAAGTGGAATACTTCGGATATTAATATTAAAACTATTTCAAAAATAAGCTAAAATCATTTCAAATGGTTTACTTATTAGTCTGTTTATAATTTATTCAACCATAATTACCACTAAATTAACATCTTTGAGGCTGTTGTTAACAAGATGTACTTATAAGCAGATATATTAATATTTTATCAATGAAAACTATTGATTTCCTGGTGGTAGGATCGGGCATAGCTGGACTAAGTTTTGCCCTTAAGGCGGCAAAATATGGTAAGGTACTGATAGTTACGAAGGCGAATGAAGATGAATCGAACACTAAGTATGCCCAGGGCGGAGTTGCTGTAGTTGTGGATAAAGAGGAAGATTCGTTTGATAAACACATTGATGATACGCTTATTGCTGGTGATGGATTATGCGACAGGCATATCGTTGAAATAGTTGTAACGGAAGGTCCGGAAAGGATCGATGAAATAATTAAGTACGGGACCCATTTTGATAAAACGAAACATGGGATATTTGATTTGGCAAAGGAAGGAGGACATTCAGAAAGCAGGGTTTTGCATTACAAAGATATTACCGGTTTTGAAATAGAAAGGGCCTTGCTTGATAAAATACACAGCGATCCTAATATTGAGATATTAACGCATTATTTTGCCGTTGAACTTATTACTCAGCATCATTCAGGTGGGTTTGTTGATAAGAGGTCAGATGATATTCAATGCTATGGTATTTATGCGCTAAACACCTCTACAAATAAGGTTGAGAAGATGCTGTCTAAGATTACGTTGATGGCATCGGGCGGTGCGGGACATATTTATGCTACGACCACCAATCCGGTAATCGCTACCGGTGATGGAATAGCTATGACATATCGCGCTAAGGGGAAGGTCAGGAATATGGAATTTATACAGTTCCACCCTACCGCGTTGTACAACCCCGGCGAGTACCCTTCTTTCCTGATATCCGAAGCGGTAAGGGGGTTTGGCGGCGTTCTTAAAACGAGGAATGGAGAGGAGTTTATGCATAACTATGATGAACGCGGATCCCTCGCATCCCGCGACATCGTAGCAAGGGCGATTGATGCGGAGATGAAAAAATCAGGGGATGATTTTGTTTATCTTGATATCCGACATCGGGAAAAGGCAGATATCTTATCTCATTTTCCTAATATTTATGCTAAATGTTTAAGCATAGGATTGGATATGACACGGGATTTGATCCCCGTAACACCTGCTGCGCACTACATGTGCGGAGGTATCATGGTGGATGAGTTCGGCCGGTCTTCTATCCATAGGCTTTATGCATGCGGAGAGTGCGCATCAACTGGTCTTCATGGAGCTAACAGACTGGCATCTAATTCATTGCTTGAAGCCCCTGTATTTGCACACCGGATCTTTGAAGATGCTGTAAAGACATTTCAGAATTACCATATTCCGGATAATATTCCGGAATGGGATGAGACGGACACCCGGCTTTCTAATGAAGATATACTGGTTACCCATAATCTTAGGGAAACTCAGAAAGTTATGAGCGATTATGTTGGAATAGTACGGTCCGATTTCAGGCTGGAAAGGGCGCTCAGGAGGCTAGGACTCTTGCATGACGAAACTGAGAGCTTTTATAAGATGACAACGCTCTCTGTTAAACTTTGTGAATTAAGGAATGTAATTCAAAATGCTTATATCGTAATAAAATCTGCGATGCTTCGTAAGGAGAGCCGCGGCCTGCATTACACAACAGATTATAAACCGCATGCTCAGAAACCACATGACACAGTATTTTAATCTATAGTCTATGCCCTTGATCCTGCCTGTGAAAAATGTTTATCCCGAATTAGGCAAACACTGCTTTATCGCAGATAATGCTACTATTGTTGGCGATGTGCGGCTTGGAGACAATTGTTCTGTCTGGTTTAATACCGTTATCAGGGGCGATGTGAACTATATCAGGATAGGGGATAATTCAAATATACAGGACGGGGCTGTCATACACTGCACTTACTTAAAAGCTGGAACTGATATTGGAAATAACGTTTCTATAGGACATAATGCCCTCGTTCACGGATGTATTTTGAAGGATCATGTTCTCGTGGGTATGGGCGCGATCGTAATGGACCATGCCCTCGTTGAGGAGTTTTGTATTATTGCGGCCGGGGCAATAGTTTTGGAAAATACCGTTTGCGAGTCAGGTTATTTGTACGCTGGTGTTCCTGCAAAAAAGATCAAGCCCCTGTCGGAGGAACAAAGGGAAATGTTAAAGAAGCTACCGGCCAACTACGTGATGTATTCCAGCTGGTTTACTGTGGAGGGGGAATAAGCATGGATTCTTCCAGGTCCCAGTTTGGCCGGAGAGAGATCACCTTTTCGAATGTCCAGGACCTTTCCGGCTGCTGCTTGTCGCGAACACTTCCTGTATCCCATCTTCCGTTCTTATTTTCGTCGTAGATTACCCGTATCCGGTATTTTGCCGTGGGGTAAGTGGTGTAGACGAGTGTGGTGTCCTTCGATATAACATCCTGTCGCAGAACGATTTCCTTGTCGCCACCCATCCATTGAACGATGTACCTTTTTAAGGTATCGGGAGTAGTAATTTTTATGGAAAAGTTTCCATAATTGTCGTCAATATCAAGATTAAATCTCCGGATATATGCTTTTGACTTATTTCCATGAATATCTGTAAAGGCGTTTTCCGACAATCTGAGAATGTATTCTTTATCTGGTTTCCATGGATATTTAACGCTGTATTCCCGTGTCGTATTTGGTCTTTTGGTTAGCTGAAAGCCTCTGACCTGGACAGAATCCTCCAGCAGTGTGATTAGCGATTCTTGTGACGTACTGATCGGAGAGGACAATTTTAAAAGTAAATCTGTTCTGGGTTTTAACTTTGTTCCGCTGATGTTGTCAGTGAGAAGAACCGAGCGGTTATAGGTATCGCGTTTATTTCTTCTCAAAATAATGGTATCCAGGTTTACCGCAGCGTCCCTAACCGCTAACTTAAGCGAGTCGAATGTGATTTCGGGTAACCAGATCTGCGCTGAATCGCGGGAACCATTGAATTCCGCCGTTTTGACACTGTTCAGCTCAGGAGGGTCAATAATGTTGAGAGCCGGCGCTATAAGCGGTTTATTGAATGTTAGAGTGATACGTCCGTCAGGCTCGATTTTCCTGTCTAAAACAGAGAATACTGCGGGAACTTCTTTAAATACCTGGAGATTTATATTCTCAATATTTTTATTCAATACGACCGCTGAATCCAGGAAACCAATTTGCTCATTCTGACCATTGTAGATTCGGTCACCGCCCCCCTGCTCGTTCAGTGCGTAGATACGATACGAGTCTTCTCTCAGGTTATTAAGCCTGAAGTATCCAGCCGAGTCTGTTGTGGTAAAAAAGCTGGCCCGTTTTTTCCCAAAAAGCGAATCCTGGCTCAGGGGCAGAATAAAAACGGTTACATCTTTTAATTTTTCTTTGGTGAGCGCGCTTGTTACTGTACCGCTCAATGAAAGTGAATCAATCTGGTCCCCGGTTGCAAATACGTAAGTGTAATTTTTCAGAACATTGCTTTCATTGACATCGGCGATTGCCTTTCCAAAATTTATAGTGTAAGTAGTATTTTGCTCAAGGGGCTTATCAAACTTTATCTCTAGTATTTGCTTCCGCGCCTTGTATTCAGGCGGTATGTCAAGCGCCGGGCTTATGCTGATTTCTGTGAACTCATTGCTAAGTTGAATGAATTCGTCAAATTGGATTTTTATTTCTTTTGAAGAAAAATTTTTGGATAGGTTTTCGGGTGTCTCTTTTATGATCTTCGGGGCAATGGAGTCACGCGGCCCCCCGCTCGGCGACTGAACACTGGCGCATGAGGAAAGTAAAGATAGCAGCAAAACCACCCACAGGATATTAGGTAAAATTGGACCAGTTAATTTATTTATCATTTATAAGCCCTCAGATGAATTATTCATGGTTTTGGATATCCCATATTACTTTGTGATCAAAATTGCCTCTGGTGCGTTTATTTAAGGCCGGTAATTTTTGCATGTTAATAACCTAATAATCAGAATATTACGATTTATTTTCTCATATGTACCATTAAAACGGAAATGTCGGAAGGCGAAACCCCCGAAATTCTGGATGCCTGGCCCAATGTTCTTGGTTTTATCTTCATCAGTTTTTCCCGGGCTTCTTTTGAAAGAGAAACTAGCTCGAGGTAATTAAATTCCGTATTGATGAGCTGGTCTTCCATTCGTTTCATTTTATCGACTATCTCCAGTTCTTTTTCAAAATAGCTTTCGTACTTAACTTTTATTTCGGCTTGCTCTATTGTGTCCTGATCAAATTTGTTGAGGAGCGCATGAAGGTTTTTGTCGGCCGGTCTTATATTATCAAAGCCAATCTGGGGACGTGTTATAAGCTGGAACATTTTAACGCTTTGGGATATTGCTGGTGTTCCGGCTTCTTCCAGAACGTGGTTAACGGCGTCGGGTTGAATGGAAGTTGATTTGAGGTAGCCTACAATTTCGTCAGTGTTTTTTATTTTACTGTTAACTTTTTCAAGCCTTTCATTCGAGATAAGACCAAGCTTATGTCCGATGGCGCTCAAGCGGATGTCTGCGTTATCCTGCCGGAGTAATAGACGGTGTTCCGCCCTGGACGTAAACATCCGGTACGGCTCTTCTGTGCCTTTAGTAACCAGGTCATCAATTAAAACGCCAATGTACGACTCAGCCCTTTTGAGTATAAGTTCTTTTTTCCCGCTGATCTTTTGATGGGCGTTTATGCCTGCTATAAATCCCTGGCATGCTGCTTCTTCATATCCGGTAGTTCCGTTTATTTGTCCGGCGAAGAATAGATTTTGGATTTTTTTAGTTTCCAGGGTAAGTCCCAGTTGGGTTGGAGGAAAGAAATCATATTCAATTGCATATCCAGGCCGAAACATTTTAGCTTTCTCAAAGCCCGGTATTTTGGTCAGCGCGCGATATTGTACGTCTTCGGGCAAGGATGTGGAAAATCCATTCACATAGATCTCTACAGTGTTCCAACCTTCCGGTTCTACAAAGATCTGGTGCCTGTCACGCTCTGCAAAGCGGTTGATCTTGTCTTCAATGGAGGGGCAATATCTCGGTCCGAGACCCTTAATCCTGCCGGTGAACATGGGTGATTTTTCAAATCCTTCTTTCAGCGTCTCGTGTACTTCTGCATTTGTATAAGTTATCCAGCAGCACCTTTGTTCTTTCGGCAGGTCTTCCGTAGTGTAGGAGAACCGGCCTCCGCGTGTATCGCCCCATTGTTCTTCCATCCTGGAGTAGTCGAGGGAACGGCCATCCACCCTTGGCGGGGTGCCGGTTTTCATTCTTCCCGCTTCAAATCCCAGCTCTACCAGCTGTTCTGTAATTCCAGTTGCAGCTTTTTCGCCAGTTCTTCCTCCCCCAAATTTTTTTTCTCCAATGTGGATCACCCCGTTTAAGAATGTCCCGTTGGTTAGAACAACGGATTTTGATCCGATCTCAATCCCTAATGATGTACGTACGCCTGATATTTTGTCGCCGGACAGTAATAGACCAACAACCGTGTCCTGCCAGAAATCAACATTTGGGGTCTTTTCAAGCATTAACCTCCACTCTTCCGCAAAACGTGCCCTGTCTATTTGAGCGCGGGGGCTCCACATAGCTGGTCCCTTTGAGCTATTGAGCATCCGGAATTGTATTGTAGTCCTGTCAGATATGATGCCTGAATAGCCGCCCAGCGCGTCAATTTCACGTACTATTTGTCCTTTTGCCACTCCGCCCATTGCCGGATTGCAGCTCATTTGTGCTATGGTACCCATGTTCATGGTTATCAAAAGGACTTTAGAGCCAAGATTGGCGGCTGCAGCAGCGGCTTCACAGCCAGCATGACCTGCCCCGACAACTATAATATCGTAATTGTCAAACATGATGCATGTTCCACGTGGAACGTCTAATTAAGCAAACCATTTATTTTTTTACTGTTTCACGTGGAACATGTTTTATGAGCGAGCTGAATGCTGCTATAACCCATACTCCTTCGAGTATCACAAAAGGATAGAATTTAATTAAGTATGACGAGTAGCCGCAAACGGCCGCACCTATAATATTTAAAATAATATACCATTTATTATCCGGGAAAATAATTCCTCTTAAATTTAAGAGAAACGCAATAAGCAACAGGCTTACGCCAATCGAGCCTAATATATCTGGTAAGCTCATATTCTAATTTGAATCAGTTAATTGTAGCCACCTGAGTGTTTTATCATCCATTTCTTCCTTCTTTTTCTGAACGCACACCGATACTTCCGCGAGCTCCAGGTGATCAGATATACCGGAATTCAGCACCTTGGTTAGGTCTAATATTTCTATTTCAAGTATTTGTATAGACTCTTCCAAGCCTTTTATTTCACTCTCTTCCTTAAAAGAAAGCTTTTTCTTAACGGCAACGTTTTTAATGATTGTTGTGTTCTTTTGGACTTCCTTAAGAGGTTTTTTTAAATCATCCTGTTCGAGCCTGTAGTCTGTGTAATTACCCGAATAAATGTTGACGTTGCCGTTACCTTCGAATATGAACAATTGATCAGTTAGACGATCGATCAGGTACCTGTCGTGTGAAATAAGCATCAATATTCCCGGAAAGTTAAGCAGAAAATCTTCCAAAACATTTAATGTATCAATGTCCAGGTCGTTAGTTGGTTCATCGAGGATCATATAATTTGGATTTTTCATAAGAACCCTCATTAATTGCAATCGCTTCTTTTCGCCCCCGCTCAATTTACTAACCATACCATATTGCTTGACTGGGGGGAATAGAAAATGAGTTAATACCTGGCTTGCCGTTAAATTTTTTCCATCGGCCATTGTGATGTATTCTGCTACATTCTTTACCACATCTATTACACGTTCATCATCTTTGAATTCCAGACCTCCCTGACGGTAATAGCCAAATACAGTCGTCTCTCCAACACTTACAGAGCCGGTGTCCGGCTTTAAAGCACCTGTAATTATATTTAGCAAGGTAGATTTACCCGTGCCATTCTTTCCAGCTACCCCAATACGATCCCCCTTTTTGAATGTATAGCTAAAGTCCTTCATTATCTGAGTACCATTAAATTCCTTACTGACTTTATGAAGCTCCAGGATCTTGTTGCCCTGCCTGGATACATTAACGCTTAATTCCAGGTTAGATTTTATGTTTCGTCCTTTCGTTTTCTCTTCCAGGTCGTAAAATGAATCGATCCTTGATTTGGATTTGGTGGTTCTCGCTTTGGGTTGTCGCCGCATCCATTCAAGCTCTTTTCTTAAGAGGTTTGTGTTTTTATTAAATGAAGCATCTTCTGCCGCATCCTGCTCCGATTTTTTTTCCAGGTAATAGCTGTAATTTCCGTTAAAATTTTGAAGTTTTCCTCTATCAAGCTCAATTATACGTGAAGAGACATTGTCAAGAAAGTACCGGTCATGGGTAACCAGTATTATACTTTTTTGTCCCGTCGTCATATAATTTTCGAGCCATTCAATAGTCTCGATATCCAGATGATTGGTGGGCTCATCAAGAATGTATACATCCGGATCATCGATTAACAGTTTTGCCAGGGCCAATCGTTTTCTTTGTCCGCCAGATAAAGTGGAGATTATCTGTTCTAAACGCTGGATCCCAAGTCTGCCAAGGATCGTTTTTATTTCATATTCATACTCCCAGGCATTCTCGGAACTGAGCTCATCCATTAGCCTGTTCAGAAGCTTCTCGTTAGTAACCTCCTGATTAACAGCCTCTTCGTATTGCCGGATGAGCTGCTGACGGGAGTTTCCTATCGAGTATATAAAATCGCTGATAGTTTCCTGATCATTAAATTGAGGATCTTGCTCAAGGTAGCCTATCCGAAGATCGCGCTCTGTAACAACTTTTCCCATAACGGGCGCAAGCATTCCTGAGAGGATCCGTAAAAATGTAGACTTCCCCGTCCCGTTAATGCCAACCAAGGCAACACGTTCGCCTTTGTTGATCCCAAAGTATAAGTCAGAAAACAGCCAGTTGTCGTTAAAAGAGTGTCCTAATTGTTCGGTTGATAAAATGCTCACGCTTAATCCTGTTTAAAAAGAAGATAAAATCTTCATAATAATATTTAAATGATCACTGACAATAAGTCCGTTTTTAACCGGAGCTTGGTCCTAAAGATCATACGAAGTGGGTTTAATAATCCGCAAAGGTACGCATTAGAAGTATGGAATAAATATTGTGTGTTTAAACATGTAATATAAAATGATATGATTATGAAAAAAGTTATTCATCGTGCCAATGATCGTGGTATGCAGAATCATGGCTGGTTAAAAGCGGCCCATTCATTCAGCTTTGCTAATTACCATGATCCTTCAAAAACGCATTTCGGGCTTCTCCGGGTTTTGAATGATGATATTGTCTCGCCGGGGATGGGTTTTGGAACACATGGGCATGATAATATGGAAATCGTAACTATTCCGTTAAAAGGGTCTCTTGCACATAAAGACAGCCTTGGGTCAATAGGGAACATCAGTGCCGGTGAAGTTCAGATCATGTCTGCCGGAAGTGGTATACAGCATTCGGAGTTCAACGGATCTTCTACCGAAGAAGTTAACCTGCTTCAGATATGGATCTTTCCTAAAAAAAGGAATATAGAGCCGAGATATGATCAAAAGAAATATGACCTGGAAAAAAGCCATAATTCCTTTGTAACCGTGGTGTCTCCGGAAGACAATCCTGATGTGATGTGGGTTAACCAGGATGCTGTTTTCAGCCTGGGTACATTTGATAAAGGCGCACTTGCATCCTATAAGTTGACATACCCCGGCAATGGAGCATACGTGTTTATTATAGATGGAAAAGCCGAGCTTGACGGATCGATCCTTGAAAAGCGTGATGCAGCGGGTGTCTATGACACTGATGTGTTTGAATTACGCGTCACAGAAAGTTCAAAAATCCTGATCATAGAAATACCAATGGAATGAGTTATCCGACGCGTTTAAGCAGATAATAGTTCTCTTTTGTGCTCATTAAAGTTTTTGCTTTTTTTCCTTTGTCGGGATAACCGAGCAGGTGAAGTGTGCCGTGAATCATAACACGGTGCAACTCATCTTGTTCAGGCACTTTAAAGTTTAAAGCATTTTCCCGGACCCGTTCAATGCTTATAAAAATATCCCCAATGGTCTCATCATTACCATCACTGTTATCAAACGTTATGATATCAGTGTAAGTATCATGATTAAGGTATTTCTGATTTATTGATAAAAGATAGGCATCGCTGCAAAAAATAAAATTAAGCCCGCCCAGCTTATGGCCCTCTTCTAACACCGTGTTAGTTAACCATTTTCGGATTCGAAATTTTTCTTTTAAACTAAAGAGGATATCTTCCGAGAAAAAACGAATAGCAGGGCCAGGCATTAAATTTTAAAGTGTAACTCAATCTCATTTCCTTTGGAATTAAAGATACATTGATCTGCAAGGCGTTTTATTATAAAAACACCTCTTCCGCTGAGGCTTTCAAGATTCTCAGGGGCGGTTGGATCAGGCAGATTATTAAAATCAAAACCATCCCCTTCATCTGATACCGTAAAAATAAGGCGTTTATCCTCTACAACTTCTAGGTTCAGGTATACCTTTTTTTCCGGGATTTCATGATTGCCATGAATTATAGCATTAATAACCGCCTCGCTCAGGCAGGTGAGCACGTTGGCATAGATCTCATCGCTAAACTTATATTTTTCGTTGAGGTTGTCAATAAAGTTTTCAACGGTAGTTATACTGTCAATACGTGAAGGCAATTGGAGGGTATACAATTCTGTATTATCTGAAAATGCTGTTTGATTAATCATTTATTACCCGAATTTAAGTATTTAAAATAATCACCCACCTTAATTTTATAAAAAGAATTTAGCGATGGCGGGACGGTCTTAAGCAAATCGGTCTCCTTCTGCTTAATTTTCTGATATTCCTGCAATATGATCTTATAGTCAGGAGCTGGCGTTATAGCTTCTTTGCTTTCTCTTTTTTCATCCTGCTCGCGTTCACGTTCGGCCTTGTCCGCTTCGAGCAGCTTGCTCAGAATCTCCTGCTGCCGGATCAAAGTCTCCTGCTGAATTTTTTTGTTTACGAGATCTGTTTCAGTTTGTTCCATCTCTTTCATTAATTTATCCAGATTGCCCAAGCCTCCTTTGCCGTCTTTGTTCTCCATCCGGTTAATTTCCTGCATAGCCTGGCGAATCATCTGTTGCTCACGTGCCATCCTGGCAAGCTGCTCACTCATCCCTTGTCCCTGTTGTCCCTGGCCTTGCTGCCCAGGTTTTTGCTGTCCCTGCTTACCCTGTTGCTGCATTTGCTCACGTGCCTTCTGCATATTCTTATTCAGCTGCTCCTGCATTTTGCTTAGCTGGGAAAGGCTTTGTTTCTTTTTACCTTTCCCGCCAGGCTTGCCATTTTGCTGAGCCTGCTGAAGCTGATCGAGCGCTTCATTGAGCATTAATGCCAGGTTATTAATGGATGTCATGGAAAATTGCTGGTTTCGATTGGCCTCGGAGGTACGACGCTCTCCAAGACTTTCGATTGCCTTCCCGACGTTAAAATTAATTGCCTGTATCTCTTTATTCACGACCGATTGAATCTGCGGCACCTTTTTACTTAAAGAATACAAACTATCTTCAATCATTTTCAAGTTGTCCTTGATATCTTTTTGTTTCTGGGTTTGAAGTACATACGAAGGATCACTGGTGTTCATGCCCCTAACAGCCTGCATGGTCTTTTCCTGATCAAAGGAACTGCTGACTAAGTTATCCAGTACCTCTCTCAGGTTTTTTGTATTGACTTCGTTTTCCTGCTCCTCGCTTTCCTGCTGCATGCTTTCAAGCTTCTTGGACAGTTGCTGCATCTGGTCTGCAGCCTTCTTTTGGTTCTCAGCCGCTTTTTTCTGATCCTTTTTTTCAAGATTTTCAGAGCTCTCCTGCTGTTCTTTCTCTATCTGCTCTTCATCCTTATCTGGATTTTGGAATTCATTTTTCTGGTCCAGCTCTTCATTCTTTTTTTCTAAGTCGTTCAAGTCTTCCTTCAGGTCCTTAAATTCTTCCTTTAAATCTTTCTGTTCTTCTTTCAGCTGTTCATTATCAGATTTTTTATCAATCGATTTTTCGCTAAGGTCTTCCTGCTTATTGGCAAGCTCTGTTAATTTTTCGATAGTCTGTGTTAACTTCTGGTCAAACTCAAGCTGCTTGTACAGTTCCAGGATACGATCGAGTTCTTTTTGGAGGGATTTATTATCCATCTGCATTTTGGATAATTCTTCCTGGGTCATGTTTTTATTGTTTTTCTCGAGCAGTTTCTCAATATTTTTCAGTATTTCCCTGGTTTTTTCATCCAGAACGTTATTGAAAAGATCTTCAATTTGTTTCTGTTTTTCAAGGATCTTCTCATTTTGATCCCTGTTCTCATTCTGTTCAAATAAGTTTTGTTTATTTTCCTTCTGGATATCCTTTACGAGCTCTTCAAGTTCCTTTTGCTTCTGTAAAAGGCTTTCTATTTGCTTCTTCTCCTCATAAGACAGGCTTTTTTTATTTAAAAGATCCTGATTAAGGCGCTTCGCTTCCTTCTCTACCTGCGACGATTTTCGGATCGCTTGTGCCATCTTTTCTTTGATCTGATCAGAATTTGCGTCGAGCTTAGTTTCGATCTCGCGCTCAGATGCTACCCGGAATGTTTTGATTGCGGATCTGCTTCCTTTCGCCCCATTTACACCATCATTATCAAATATTTCAAAGTAATATTCAATCTGATCTCCAGGCTGGGCTTTTGCATCATTTATATTCCATATATGGAAAAAGTTACTCTGGAGGGAATTTTTATCAAAAGTGACCGTATTGGTTAGGGGTTTAACTGACGTTTCTTTACCGCCAGCAGGTAGTATTTTGTAGTGAAAATTCAATTTTGAAAACCCGTGGTCATCATTGACTTGTCCAACAAAGTAGAGTACTTTATTATTTACCGAGTCCGGGCGTTCTGTGACATCGATAACGGGCATGAGATCCGGAATAACCCTCAACTGGTAAGAGACGGAATCGGTGGTGGAAACTTCTTTACTAAGCGGACGGATATTATAAGTCATGTTCTTCATAGCCCGGTATGAAAAATTAAACTGGCCTTTATCAGATGGCTGGATACGGAAATGCTGTTTATCCAGGTTGACATCAAGCTGATCACTGCTGCGGGCGTTAAATTTCCAGTTTATCCGTGTTCCTTCGGGCACATTGAGATCGCCGGAATTTTCCAGTTTTTCATTGCTCTTGTTCAGGTAAGCCGGATATTCGAGGAATACATCAAAATTTAATAGTGTTGGCTTCTCGCGGACGTTTAAAAGATAATCCTGAGAGCTGAACTCGCCGCCCCTCAAACGTAAAGTTTTGCTTTTCTGAAGGTTTTTGAAGGTGTAGTTAAAACGTATAATGTTTTCTTTGTCGAGCTTAAAGGTATTTACCCCATCTTCAACGTAGATCTCCGTCGGAATTTCATTTCCGGTAAGCTTAACTTTAAGCGTGTAGTCGTCCCCCTGCACCGCGGACAGGTCATTATTGATGATTTCAAAACTAAACGGGGCTTTCTTAATAAACCGCTTATTATAATTTATCATCCGTTCTGTGCCTTCACTTAGGATTGATGGCGCGGCAAAGAATACAATTACGATCGCAGACATAGGGATGAGCGCGAATTTGATGTACTTACGGTTATCCTGGATATGTACTGCAGAGCTAAATGGTACAGGGCGCAATTCTGCAATTTTCTGATCTATACTGGCATCGATCAATGCACGCTGGCCTGGATTTATATCGGAGAGCTTTTTTAATTGCAGAGTGTTTAAAAGCTTATCTTTTACCGACTGAAAATGATCTCCGATTATATCAGAAGCCTGTTCATGGCTTATCGTTTTTCCAAGTTTTAAATATGCAAGAAGAGGAAGGATAATATAAGTAACCAGGATGAAAAGATTACCCAATACAAAAGTATAAAAAAGAATAGTCCTTATTATCGGCTCAAAATGCGCGTAGTATTCTGCGAGAGCTATTAAAATATAAGCAGCAAAAAAAGAAGCAGCCATGAAAATGGAGCCTTTAATTACTCTGCTGAGGTAGTATTTACGAATGAAATCGTCAATTTTCTCAATCAGGTATTGGTAATTGTCTGCAGACCTGCTCATTTGTTGCCTTCAACACTTTATTATATAACATGAAATTAACGAAAAATACCCATATAGCGCGTGAATAATTTTAACTAGAATGGTGTATATCAACCTTTTTACTTAATAGTGTCACTTTTTCCTTAAAAGAAGAACGTTTGCTACCTTTCTCTCACCTTCGTGATCCCATTTTTTGTTATCTGAGGGATAATTTACTATTCCATTGTCACCGTGACCATTAACCCAGAGGGATGTTGAACCGCCCCCATCCAGATTGATAGCATCGTCAGATTTAAGCCACCTTGTTAGCTTAGTAAGCTCAAACAAGCTCATACCGGCAGAATTTTCATTTCTTCCATCGACTGTTATCAGGAGGATCCTGTTATTTTTCGTCACGGCTACAGCGGTCCGTGGGTGACGTATTTTATTAAAAGCGCTGGAATCCAGTCTTTCTTCATGCCTGTCAAAGATAAGCAATGGCCCTGTTACCATGATATCTTCTCCCACAAGAGATGTTTCCCAGGCAGGCTCGCCGTTCCATTTAGCGATAGTAAGCTTCCCCTTGTTAATTACTAGGGCAGATTGCTGATGGCCTGACCTCTGGCCATTATTGCCAATGCGGTTTTCGTTGATAACTACGCCGTCAGATTTAATAAAGTCTACTGACCCACCGTTCGCAACATCAAAAAATGTCCCGTTTATCGCTGCGACGGCATTCGCGGCCTTCCCGTAGGTGCTTGTGTGAATAAGTTTTTTAACATCATATCCCAGATCCAGCATGAGTTGTCTTTTAGGCTTGATCTCCAGGATGCTGACATTTTGATTTGAATGAAAAAGGGTGTTGTTAAAACAGAATGTTTTTAATAACACCCCTGAAGTAATTTTCTTTTTTTTCCAGTCTGCCTTAACGACGCTGATTGAGTCTGATTGCGCAAGCGCGGGGCCTGTTAACAACCAGGATAGTAGAAAAACTAAAAGATACGATTTCATGGAATTATTTTTCATGCAAAGTTATAGATTGCGAGCCAATAAAAAGCCCTGCCCGGGATTGAGGACAGGGCTATTATGAAAACATTATTTTTTTGGATCTAAGGCATCATTGATCCGAACAATGGCGTCGTCAAGATGAGATTTTATGACCACATTACTAAATTTAGGCTGAGCAGCCCTGATCTGTGCTGCCAATGCTTTTAGCTCGTATCTCGCTATCGGACGAATGTCTGATTGTGAAGCATCCATCTGAGGTCCGGCGAAAGCAGCGAACTGAACGGGAATAACCGGCTCATTTTCATTCAGCAGGAAAGCCATCCTTTCAATATACGCCCTTTGAAGATTTCTTCTGTATGTATCCACATTAGCACCGGTTTTTAGCTCCGACCAGATCCCGTTTCTCAGATCTGAAAACAGTTCGCTCATGCTATAAGCCTCAGCGCCATTTTTAACGGAGTTATCGATAACACGGTTCAGACGGATGAAATCTAAAATCCCGTTTAATACTCCAACCTGTGTTCTTCTTAACCTTTCGACAATGCCGGCATTGTCAAACTTATTCAAAATATTCTGATCAAGCATCCATACCGGAGTCGCAAAGGCTTGTTCATTTATGAATTTGACAGCACCGCGTTGCTTTGCCTGGGGCACATGGGTATAAACTGCGCCTTTTTGCTCGTAGGTTTTATCGTTTTCGTAAATGCCACCGATATTTGAACGAACATGCCCCATGTAGCGGTTCCACTGAGCTAATACTTCACCATAAAGTTCCTGCAGCGTGTTATACGGCTGCCCTTCTTCATAGGTCCATTTTTCGATATTTGGCAGGATCCTTTTCAGGTTGGCTATGCCATAGGCAGATGCTTTAATTGCGTCATCTCCAAGATCTTCAGATTGTGCCCGGGGATCGATAGGGTTCCCGGTCTGCTGACCATAAAAATATGCTGGCTTACCGGACCTTTCAATAGTCCACTTATTTAAAGTCTTAGCCTCCTGTTCAGGGGTTTGGTTATCAAACCAGGTGTAGCCCCATTTAATTGCCCATTTATCATACTCGCCAATACCGGGATACAATACTACTCCTTCATCACCAGGTTGTGCGATATAGTTAAAGCGGGCGTAATCCATAATTGATGGTGCAGTTCCGCCCATTCTTTTCGTAAAGGCTGGTGAGCGCAGTGAATCAACAGGGTATGCTACACTAGAACCAAAATTGTGAGGCAAGCCTAAGGTATGTCCTACTTCATGGGATGATACAAAGCGAATAAGTTGTCCCATGATCTCATCCTTAAATTTAGGACTTCTTGCTTCCGGATTGATTGCAGCCGTTTGAACGAAGAACCAGTTTCTGACAAGGTTCATTACATTATGATACCATCCTATATCAGACTCCATTATTTCACCAGAACGCGGATCAGAAATATGAGGGCCATAAGCATTTGCGATATTTGAAGCGAAATACCTGATCACAGAATATCTCGCATCTTCCGGCGACCAATCAGGATCATTAACCGGCGCTTCCATAGCTGTAATAGCATTTTTAAAGCCGGCCGCTTCGAATGCAGCATTCCAGTCTTTAACTCCAGCAATAAGATAAGGCCGCCATTTTGCCGGCGTGGCCGGATCTAAGTAATAAACAATTTGCTTTTTAGGTTCTACAAGCTCACCACGTTTATAAGCAGCGGGATCTTTAGGCTCGAGCTTCCAGCGATGTATATAGCGGGTAACCTGTGCTTTTTGTGCATCCAGTCCATAATCTGTCTGGCTCTGACCAAAAAACCCTACCCTGTCATCAGAAAAACGGGCTTTGTACGGAACCTTAGGAAGAAGAAGCATTGAATTATGGATCTCCACAGTCATAGACCCTATTGATTTATCACCCGGAGGTTCTGTTGCGCGGAAGGTTTTTAATGAACGGACTTCAATATTTAATGGGAAAGATTTTATCGTATCCACATAGGTACGGGTTTCATCCATGGTAGTGACCTTATAAAGAGTGCGCAGGCTTTGAGGTAAACCAAGCGACTGCACATCTTTAGCATAGAGATCTGTAACGTCAATCACAACTGAATTTGAATCTGCATTTATTGCCCTGATATCAAAAGAAGAAAGTACCGCATCAAGATTGGAGTTTTTAACAGCCTCGAACATCTCTGTTTCCTTTGCAGCTACGTTCCTGTAGGAAGGAATGCGGATAAACACCTGCCTGTCGCGTCTTTGCCATTTCCATACCTGTTCGTTCAGCTCTTCTCCCCCGTATGTTCCACCCACAGTAGGGGTTTTAGCATAACGTGTTACGACTAGCATTTCCCTGTCAAAAAGGGAATCCGGGATCTCATAAAAATATTTCCCATCCAGGCGGTGAACCTTAAACAGACCGGCATCGGTTTTCGCCTTGTCTGTAATAATTTCTTTGTAAGGCTTAATCCCGGGTTTTGGTGCGGCTGATGCCGGTGCTGGTGGTG
This sequence comes from Daejeonella sp., assembly GCA_037719315.1. Classification (GTDB taxonomy): domain Bacteria; phylum Bacteroidota; class Bacteroidia; order Sphingobacteriales; family Sphingobacteriaceae; genus Daejeonella. The sequence continues at coordinate 2,045 of JBBJNR010000026.1, read as the reverse complement.
CCGTTGTTGCAGGGGCCGGCGCTGGCGGGTTTTCTGTTCTCCTGTTTTGTGCGTTTACCGGATCCAGGCCGAGGGTGACAAGCACGGCAGCCAAAAGAGCATACTGTACGTAGCGTAAATCTTTATTCATAGAATCTAAAAGGTTAGTTTAATGCAATCTACAAATGTATATTTTACCGATAGCTATAGATGTATTATTTTTGTAGGAATGCCGGGTTAGATCCGTCTTTTCAGGGTAAGAATAACCCTTACCCTTTCTTTGGCGCTCTTACTTCCATAGGGCAGGATATCAATTACAAAGCCTCGGTCAGATCTGGACCTGAAAAGGTTATCTATGTCCGAAGGTGTCATTTCTGAGACAGGCTTAAAATTTATGGCGAGTATCTCATCGTTTTTCATGATCCCTGCTTCTGAGGCTGATGAGCCGGGTTCTACACGGTTAACAAGCAGTCTGTCAAATTTTTCCCCTGCAGATGTCATTTCCAGACCGCTCATGTCATGTTCGAACGGCTCCTTCAATACAGCGCCAGGCTTAATGTACAGTGAGGATCCATGGTAGTCGAAGACTACATTAAACCGCCGCAATACCGCAATGCCCAGGTTTCCGTTCCTGCTTACTGAATAAACCCTTGAAGCAACATCCTCATAGTCAGGGAAAGCAGTAATTACATCTGTCAGCTCGTATTTACCGAGCTTTAACGACGGAATGCGGCTTATGTAGCCGCTTATCGGACCCGTAAGGCCGATGCCCAGGTTTCCCGGGATGTTAACTTTTGGAACCTCAAACGGGACGCCATTGTTGGTTTCCAAAGATAAGGGATGTCCTGCGCCCGTATCCAGGATCAGTTTGGCAGCTATTCTTTCGCCCGATGATAATTCAATATCAGAGATAAGATACGGCTTTCTGTCTTCGATAATAAGGGGTATGCGATGCCCCTTACGTACAACATAAGGAGTTCCTGGCCTGTATATGGTTAGGGTATTTACAGTAAAGTTGACCCGCACGATGAAGCTGTTGAAAAATTCGTAGCCAATAAGTCCGTAAATGGGCATTCCTACATAATTCGACAGCTCAAATATGTCTTTTTTAAGGATGGCTGCCGACACTCCTTTTGCCGTAGTGCTCCCAAAGCCTACTTCAATTGACGGCGTTACGAAAGCGCTTAACGGTTCGCCGTCTCCAAATCCGACTATGTTTATGCTCCTTAGGTTTTTAATAGATACAGAATCAATAAGTTTTGGATCGGATATAAGAAGAAGCCCAACACCAGTGTCCAGAACAAAATTAAAGGGACCTTTGCCATTAACCATAAGCTTGATGATCATCAGATTCTTGATCATCTTAAAAGGCATTACCTCTTTCTTCCTCTTCCCCGGAAACTCGAAATTTTGCGCTGAAGCTATTGTTACGGATAAAAAAAAGCAGATCATCACGATAAGGAATTTTACCATGGACTTCTTTACAGAAAATGGAACCCGTTGATTTATGCAATCATACATTATTAACAAGTTACGGCTTAAATCATAAATCCTGTCAAATTTTAACTCAGAATATGACGGTATGGTTTATTATGCTATTTTTAAGGATATCAGAAAGATGGGATGCATTTTTGCGGAGCTTGGGATACTTTTTTATAAATGGTAATTTTATAAGGCAAGCAGCAGATATTAGAAATGAGATGGAACTGATAATAACGTACATTCACCAAAACTATTATTTATGAATAAGCTCTTTTGTATTTTCCCGGTTGCTATGATTTTAGGTTTGGGCTGTTCCAATATAAAACAGCCGGAATGTGAAAATATGATCTGTACACAGGAGTTCAGAATGGTGCAGGTTAAATTTAATGATGCATCAGGAAATCCGGTGACGGTTAAGGATTTTACTGCGATCAATAAGCGGACAGGCGAAACGACCATGCAGGACAATGAGCCGGCCACCATTAATAACCAGGGAATTTATACCGTTGCGAGTGATGCCGATGTAAAGAAGCTTACTGAATCGGGAGATGTGATCATGGTTTCTGCATCGCACCCTGTATCAA
>JBBJNR010000105.1:0-9636 GCA_037719315.1 Daejeonella sp. | reverse complement strand
CCAGAAAGCTTAGCGAGCAAAAGGTCATTGTCCGTTTTAACGATGCTTGATTTCAATCCCAGTTCCAGCTTAGTCGTTTTATTGACTGGCTGGGTATAATCCAATTTGACAGACTTTACGTCGATCTTTGAAGGGGCGTAGTTCTTAACATCCAATCTGTTTCGTGGGGTTAAGTTAAAGCGCGTATATGAATTCGCTCTAATCTCGTCGTGGTTTCCTTTATAATTGGAGTAATCAAGGTCCACTGAAATTTCCTTGCCTGTTGTGTCGAGCGTTCCCTTGTAATTGAAATTGTAAGCCATATTGCTATACTTTTCTGTGTTGTTCCCTAAAACATTAATTATTTCAGATTGGTTAAAATTGTTTTTCCTGCTGGTGTTACTGGTACTTCGCTCGGAGTTCCTATTGGAATAGCCATTAACCAAAATGCCTATGGTATTATTTTTATTGATAAAATAGTCCATCCCGCCTTTAAAGGAATTACTGCTGCGGCGATTATCCCAAGCGTTTAGCTGACTGAAATTTGTAACAGTGTCCAGGTAAGTTACCGCACGGTTCAGGTTTAAATTGTTAATCCGGCCGTTATCGGAGTAATTATAATTACCAAATAAATTCATTTTGTTTTTGCGGAAGTTCAACGTGGTTCCCCCGTTATATTTTGAAGTTTCTCCATAGCCGGCGCCGGCAGTGAACGTTCCATTCAAGCCCATACTTTTATTTTTCTGTGTTTTGATATTGATTATGCCAGAGGTGCCGGCGGCGTCATATTTAGCTGAGGGACTGGTTATCAATTCAATGGTTTCTATCTGGTCGCTTTGCATATTTCTGAGCATATTCGCCACGTCGGCACTGCTCATATACGTTTGTTTCCCATCGATTTGGATCAACACGCCCGTTTTGCCTTTCATAGAGATATTATCATCCTTATCAACAGTAATTCCGGGCGCTTTTTCCAGCACTTCCAAGGCTGTACTGCCAGCAGAAACACTGCTGTTTTCAACGTTTACAATAAGTTTATCCATTTTACGCTCGATAAATGGCTTTTGTGCTATAATACTTACTTCTTTCAAGCTTCGGCTTTCTAATTCCAGTTTAAGATCAGGAACGACTACAGGTTTTTGCACATCGTCCAGCATAAATGTTGATGAATAGGTTCTTTTATAGCCCATCATCGCGGCGGAGATCATGTAACTGCCTGGCGCCAGATTCTCAAAAGAATACATTCCCTTAAGATCGGTGAACGATGTTTTAACGAGCATAGAATCCTTAGACCTCAACAGATTGATGGTTGCATAGTCAAGAGGCTTCTTTGCATCATCAGAAACATTCCCGGTAATTTTACCCTTAGTGATTTTATTCTGGCCTAATGCAACACTGTGCAATTGCAGCATGGCAGTAAATAATACTGCGAGAAATGCTGTGTATTTTTTGTTCATGATCATTTTATTTAATGCGTTTCGATTTTTTTACCCTGGTTAGTTTTCACTTGGCTTCAATATTCTGGATTCTGGCCTGGAATATTTTGGTCTGAGCTTGATGAATCATTTTGACATTTTAAACCTGCAGAGGTCATAATCCATTCTGACAGAAAATCATTCCGTGCATTTTTGGGCTGACATTCCCATAGATTATACCCATCCAGGTAAGGGTTAACGTTACTTTCAATCCGGAGCCTGGTATTTTCCGGGAGCCGGAGTACCAGGTTTACACTCTGGTCACGCCATAATTCACCTCTTTGCAGATGGGTACTTCCGTCAAACATTAAAAGTGAATCCTTCTGGACAAATCCATGCCCGGCCCGGCGGGCGGTGGCCAGTGCGGTTTCAAAATCCGGCCCCTTGGCGCTAAACTCCTGGATGAGAACGGGCTTTTCAAACTCTCCGCGTACTATTTGCAGGTCGACATTGTTGGGCTGGTTAAAATCCCCCCGCCGCCGGCTGTTTATGATGATACGTCCTTCGAAATTCGAAGGATCTATGTCGTATCGGAGACTGTCTTCTTTGGTGAGAAATCGAACCGGGTTTACTTTAAGATAATAGACAGCGGAACGGGCCAGATTCGTTGTTACGGCAAATTTCGCCTCATCATGGAAGTCGGAGGCAATTTTTGAAACATGATAGACACCTAACACTAAACCAGCCAGCCAGATGATAAGCATGCTGAAATAGATCGTTTTTGACACAGCGATCCTGGTCACCAGCACCCTGATCGCAAACATAACCAGTGCGGCAACCGGAATAAATATGACAATAAACGCACTCAATGTAAGAACAGACTTATATCCCGGATTTACAATATTAAACGGGAAGGTATTCAGCTGGTTGCTGTTCCAGAACCCTAAAAAAGTAAACAGTCCGATAAAAAGGGCAATCATTGTGATGACACCAATGAGCGCGACAAAAGCAATAACCATTTTAACAAAGAACTTGAGTATAGATCCGATGACGTTCAGCAACCCGCTCAGTGCCGGCCTGGCGTCCCTTTGCGCTCTGTTGAACCCACTTTTAAGCCCTTCAACTTCTTCATCAAAGTTTCTTTTAAAATTCTGAATATTAATCGGTTCTCCTTTCATGGCCATTTTATCTGCTCGTGTGACGGCTTTTGGCATTACGATCCATAATATAATGTAGATCGCGAATCCTGATCCCGCCAGAACGATCGATAAAAGTGCTACTAGACGGATATATTGAGCTTCAATTCCGAAATAATGCCCTATCCCGGAACAAACTCCGCTGACTACACGGTCATCGATATCCCTGAAAAGTTTTTTGCCAATACCATAGGAACTGTGCGTGTGGACATCCTCGTCATCATCCAGGTCGAAATCACTTACATTACCCATTTTTCCGGTGACATCGCTCACGTCTGATAAGACTATCACCTGTTTCTGGTCGGCTGCAAGCTGCTCACTGAACATTTCTGCAAGCCGGTTTTCGATGTCGGTTACTATTTCTTCGCTATCGGTGGAGTAAGCGAAATGTCTTTTGACCTCATTCATATAAGATCTCAGGACCTCATATGCATCTTCTTCAATATGAAAAACGATGCCGTTTATATTTATTATTATAGTTTTATTCATGATCGTTTAGCTTAAATGTCGTTATCAGGTTGCTCAATCGTATCCTCAATAATTCTCCCCTCAAGAGAAGTTCGGACAGCATAAGAAAGCTCTTTCCAGGTATAGTCAAGTCTTTTTAATACTTCGGCCCCGTCCGGAGAGAGAATATAATATTTTCTGGGCGGGCCGGAAGTTGATTCCTGCCAGTTATAAGTTAAGAGGCCATTATTTTTCAATCTTGTCAACAAAGGGTACAATGTACCCTCTACCACCAGCAAACGAGCTTTTTTAAGCTCGGAAATGATGTCAGAAGCATAGATTTCCCGGCGGGAAATTATGGACAGAATACAATATTCAAGTATTCCCTTCCTCATTTGGGTTTGTGTGTTCTCCACTATCATATAACAAAGATATATGTTTTACTTAGTATTATGCAATACATAGTAGTGTATAAATTTCAAGTATCGTGTAATTTGTTACAAATAGATCTCGACGCAGGGCAAACGGCAATGCCTTGGGATGCTATTTTAATATAATCCCAGTAGCCTGTTAATCCGGAGACGTGCCTGTTAAGATAAAGGGCTACCTTAAACTTATGATAGTCCTTTTCTCGTATATAAGAGAGATTGCTGATTAAGTGCCGGACTTAACAAAAATTTAACATACTAATAATAAGGTGTTTATGAATATATTTTGTTTTTTATGACAAAATATTTTGCAGTAGCAGTTTTGTTTCCGAAATTTACGATGATACTAACCAATCAATCACATTTCATTAACCCAATTATTAATAAAATCACCTATGAAAAAACTTCTACAAAGTTTGTTTCTGATGTTATTTATTGCCGTCCAGGCGGTCGCACAGGAACGCACTGTAACCGGAACAGTTACAGACAAATCGGACGGCTTGCCTTTACCAGGCGTGAGTATTAGAGCTACCGGCTCTACAGCAGGCACCACTACAGATGCAAATGGCATATTTTCTCTGCAGGTACCATCAGGATCAAATTCATTGACCTTTACTTATATTGGTTATGTATTGCAAACAGTTGCTATAACTTCTAATACGGTTAATGTTTCTCTTGCTGCGGATCAAAACCTGCTAAGTGAAGTCGTTGTAACATCTTTCGGGATTGAACGAACTAAACAAAGTCTGGGATATGGAACCGCACAAATTAACGCCGACCAGTTAACTACAGCAAAAGTTACCAACGTAACGAATGCCCTTGGGGCGAAAGTTGCAGGTGTGCGTGTTGCAGGTACTGGTGGTGCATTTACAGGATCCAGTGTAATCATTAGAGGATTCACAACATTTACAGGAAGTAATCAGCCGTTATATGTTGTTGACGGTATTCCTATAGATAATGGTGGAGGGGTTCAGGCATTACAGACTGGGGCATCTAATTCGAATCGTGCAATTGATATCAACCCAGAAGATATAGAAACTATGACTGTTTTAAAAGGAGCAGCTGCGACTGTTCTTTATGGATCAAGAGCTGCATCAGGAGCAATATTAATTACCACAAAAAAAGGTACTAGAGGCGAAAAAAATGCAGTAGCTTACACTTCGAGTTATAATGTTGGTAATGTTAACAGATTACCGGAATATCAAAATGAATATGCTCAGGGAAATAATGGTCTTTACAACCCAGGGAATATCACTTCTACTGCAGGTGGATTAATCAATGGCGGCAATACGGGTTTAACTACTTCCTGGGGACCCAAAATTGCCGGACAAACTGTTACCAACTTTTTTGGACAGCCGGAGGTTTTAACAGCTTACCCTAATAATGTTGAGGACATATTTGAAACATCACAAAATTTTCAGAATAATATTAGCTTTTCAGGAGGAACAGACAAATCTAATTACAGGGTTTCCTATGGTAACCTGTCTGAAACTTATGTGATTGATAATAATAAATTGAAGAGAAATAACCTTTCGCTTAATGGTTCCACTCAAATAAGCAATAGATTAACCGTAGGGACTTCTGTAACCTATACTAATACTAACTCTATTCGTTCAGGACAAGGCAATCAATTATCAAATCCGTTATTTAGAGCATACTTTACTCCAAGAAGCTATAATCTTACAGGAATTCCTTTCGAGAATGCAAACAGAGAACAGCTTTGGTATGGCGGTGAGGATCACCCTTATTGGTCTATTAAGTATAACAAATACGACGATGATGTTAACAGGGTGTATGGTAATGTGAATGCGCGCTATGAGTTCACCGACTGGTTATTTGCTGATGTCAGAGTTGGAACGGACTTTTTTAATAAAAGAAGTAAAAGCTTTGATGAAGTAGGTAACAGAGGTGGTGGTATGACAGGATCTACAGGCCGTTTAACAGGAGGTATATCCGATCAAGAGAACGGTGTACGTAATTTAAACTCATATTCAACTATTACAGGTACTAAAAAGTATGGAGATTTTAATTTCTCATTAACTGCGGGAAATGAAATTGTTCAGAATTATGGTTATTCTTCTACGATATTAGGGTATAGTTTAAGCGTACCTAGTTTTGATAACTTATCAAATGCTTCAACGTATATCCCATCCAAGGGATCATCGAGGAACCGTATTGTAGGAGTTTTCGGTGATTTTATTGTTGACTACAAAAATTTCTTGACTTTAAATGTTAAAGCACGGAATGACTGGTCATCTACCTTAACCAAGGAAAACAGATCCATATTCTATCCTGCAATTGCTGCTAGTTTTGTATTAACAGAAGCAATTCCAGCATTAAAAGATAATAAATACGTAAGTCTCATTAAGTTGAGAGCCAATGTTGGTGAAGTCGGAAAAGGAGCTCCTGTTTATTCTACAGATACCTATTATGCGAAAGCTACTGCAGGTGATGGATTCACTCAGGGAATTATATTTCCATTCAATGGTTTAACAGCATTTTCACTAAGTGATGCCGCTGGTCAGCCGGATATTACTCCGGAATTCACCCGCGAGATTGAGGTTGGTGGTGAATTGGGATTTTTTAAAAATCGCTTAACCATTGACGGTTCATATTACACGCGTAAGACGAGAGATGTAATTCTTTCTGTTCCACTTTCAGCGGCATCAGGTATTTTGACTGTTGCTAAGAATGCAGGAAAGTTATCTACTAAAGGAGTTGAATTATTAGTAGGGGGTACGCCAATCCGCTCTAAAGATTTCTCCTGGGACTTAAGTGTAAATTATACCCAATTTAAGTCAATGGTCGATGAACTTGCACCAGGCGTAGCCAATATTTTTCTTGGAGGATTCACCACTCCAAACGTTCGTTTAGTGGCTGGTGAGGAGTACGGATCTATTTATGGTACCGCTTACCGTAGAGACGCACAGGGTCAGTTACTATTAACTGCTGCTGGTTTACCTACAGCGACAGCAGATGTTGTTAAAATTGGAAATCCTAATCCTGATTTTACGGTAGGTATTTCAAATAATTTCAATTACAAAGGATTCAGTCTTTCCGCATTACTTGATGTTAGAGAAGGAGGAGATCAGTATTCGCGGAATATTGCGGATGTTGAGCGGAATGGTGTCGCTGCAGAAACTGCCTCGCTTCCAAGATATGATGCACAAGGCGTAGCACTGCTGAATAAAATGTATACTGGAGTTTACGCTTCTAACGGGCAACCAAATACAAGCATGGTCACTCAACAGCTTTTCTATGGTAATACTGGTAAATATGTAGCTGCGGAAGGATTTATGTTTGATACCTCATGGTTCCGCGTAAGGGAAGCCTCTCTTTCCTATACTATTCCAAAGGCATTTTTAACTAAAACACCATTTGGAAATGCGGAAGTAGGAGTATTTGGAAGAAACTTGTATCTAAGTTCTCCGAATTATCCTCACTTTGATCCGGAACAAAATGCATTGGGTATTTCGAATGCTCAGGGGTTAGAGTTCAACTCTTTACCAAATACAAGAACATTTGGTTTCAACCTTAGATTAACATTATAATTATAGAACACATGAAGAAATTTAAATATATCTATATCACGCTGATAACTGGATTGGTCTTAACCAGCAGTTCTTGCGAAAAATTTTACGATATCAATAAGGATCCCGATGCAATCGTAGAAGCACCCTTATCAACAATACTTAGTTCTGTAACTGTAAATGTTGGTTATTTTGCTGCAAGTGACCTTAATAGATACTCTACACTGATCATGCAACAGTTTTCAGGCCAGAGTAACGGGACATTAAATCAGACCCAGGAGTACGATAAGTATTTAATAACAGGTAACGATGCAAACAACTTATTTTCTACGGCATATGCTACGATCTTAAATGACATAGAGATCATTATTAACAGAGCAACAGAAGAAGGCAGCCCTAATTATTCTGGTGTCGCTAAATTGTTAAAGGCATATATGTATCAAAACTTGGTCGATGCTTTTGGAGATTTGCCTTATACTGAAGCACAAAAGCTTACCGGAAATGTCGCTCCTAAGTATGATGATGATGAGCAAATTTATAAGAGTTTAATCACTTTGATTGATGCAGGTATTACTGAAGTAAATGCAACAACATCAAAGCAGGTACCGGGAAGCAATTCTACAATCTATCCTGCAGCATTTGCCAGTGCCCGTACTAATTGGGTAAAATTTGCGAATACATTGAAATTACGTATCCTTTTACATTACAGTGAAAAAGATGCAGCATTTTTAACTTCCCAAATGAATGCGTTAGTTGCAAGCGGACAATTCTTTGCCAGTAATGCAGATAACTTTCAAATGAACTTTATCAATGCTGCAGGTAGCAGAAATCCATTCGACCAATTTGAAACCGGTCGCCCGGGATACTTAGTTGCAGGAGATCGTCTTGTGGGAATAATGAATGCTAAAAACGATCCAAGAAGAGCTACTTATTTTACAGCTTTCACTACAGCTCCATTCTTTAGAGGTGCAGTTGTGGGGGCTCCTAATAATTCTACATTGTTCTCAAAGTTGCATACCTACTTAAGAGGAACCTTAACCGGTACAACTTATGCAGGTGACGCACCAGTAAGGATGCTGACTTTTGCTGAATATAACTTTATCCGTGCAGAAGCATCATTGCGATTTGGGGTTACAGGATCAGCACAAACCTTTTTCAATGCAGGGATAACAGCATCACTTGCAGCTGCTGGAGTTACTCTTGCCGATCAGGCAACTTATCTTGCAGCTAATGGTACCCTGACTGGTACACCAGCGCAGCAATTACAGCAGCTCATTGAAGAAAAATATATTGCAAATTATGGGATTCTTATGGAGCCATGGACTGATTGGAGAAGAACGGGCTATCCTACTTTAACCCTTCCAAGTAATGCAGTAATCACATTTGTTCCAAGATCATTGTATTATCCGCAAAGAGAAGTGGATACAAATCCAAACATCCCAACGGGACAACAGAAACCTACATTAGGTGTTAAAGTATTCTGGGATACCAGACCTTAATATTTATGATGTAAGGATTGTTATTTAATAAATACAATCTTGCAGTTATTGATAATCAAAAAAGCGGATTTATTCCGCTTTTTTGATTTAAGGTTATTTAGGTTTTGGTAGTCATTTTTTATCCACGCTATACCCTCCCGGGCCCACAAACGCCAGTCCGAAAAATACAAATCCAACTTCAATAGCATGAGAGGCAGTCATTAAGCCATCACCGTTGCTAAGGTGCATAGCAGCAGCTACGATCATGGTAAACAATAGTAGCAAACACACCGGCCTGAACGCAAGTCCGAGGAGAATTAAAAACCCTCCAAAGGTTTCGATCAGAGCAGCCATTAATCCCCAGGCGACAGGAACAAAGGTGATTCCCAGATGACTCATAGCCTCGCCGATATCTTCCCAATATGCAGGGCCGCCCAACAGTTTAGGGTAACCATGGAGCATGAACATTGTTCCAAGTCCTAAGCGGATAATTAATAATCCTGTATTCCTGTATTTCCCAAGGGAAGAAAGTAAAGCCATTTTTGCTTATTAAATTTGGTTGTTGTTGTCTGTGTACCCCATGGATACATGAAATTCATTCACGGTAAGGGTGGCTTCTTTTCCAAAAACGAGAGCCCTGTTATCTGGCACGTGCCCTGCAGGAAAATTAAAACATACAGGGTAATCATATTCCTCCACATGGCTAAGGATGATCTGCTCAGCCGTTTGCCCGAATGGAATGTCGTTATCTTTCAGTTCAGTAAATCCGCCTATTATTAAACCTTTCAAACTTGCCAGTATTCCCGCTCTTTTAAAGTTCAGCATCATTCTGTCTATAGAGTACAGATATTCGCCAACATCTTCAAGAAAAAGGATTTTATCCGAATAGTCCTGTTCTGAAACCGATCCTGACATCATCAGAAGTAAGGTAAGATTGCCGCCTGTGAGTATCCCGGTTGCTGTGCCCGTGCGATTTTTTATGGTACTTTCGTAGGTGTATTCCAGGGGTTCGTCAAAAAGAGCTTTTCTCAGTGTTTCCAGTGAAATTTTAGAAGCATCAGGAATCGTTAGTGGCATCTGGCCATGAATGCTCTGCACGTTATGGATTGCTTGAATATGGCTATGAAGTATGGTAATATCACTGAATCCAATAATCCATTTAG
>JBBJNR010000104.1:0-9730 GCA_037719315.1 Daejeonella sp. | reverse complement strand
GATGGCTTTAGCCGATTTACAAATCTATCGCCTTCTAGGCGATAGTAGTTTAATTATTTATCATGAAACAATCTCTGCTGCTTATTTCTCTTCTATCATCCGGCCTGTTTTGCATCGCCCAGCCATCCATTATCAAACAGGATATGTTGATTAAAAAAATGGTCGATGAAGTATCTGAAAAGAATATCGAAAGCGCCGTCCGAAAACTGGTTACTTTTGAAACACGTAACAGCATGAGTGATACGTTGAGTGCAACAACGGGCATTGGCGCGGCCAGAAACTGGATCAAGTCCGAAATGGCAAGGTACTCACGGGAATCAGACGGGAGGCTTAAAGCAGAATTTGATGTTTTTACACAACCTGCGGACGGGCGCCGTGTAGCGGTTCCCACGGTAATGAAGAATGTCCTTGGAATATTGCCCGGTACAGATCCGCTGGACGACAGGGTTTTTATAGTTTCGGGTCATTATGACTCCAGGGCCTCAGATGTAAATGATGCAAAGATCTTTGCACCGGGGGCAAACGACGATGCTTCAGGAACTGCTGCCGTTATGGAACTCGCCCGGGTAATGAGTAAGCATAAATTTAATTGCACGATCATTTTTGTGGCAATGGTTGCGGAAGAGCAGGGGCTGTTTGGCGCTGCTAATCTTGCAAAACGTGCCAGGGAAGCTAAGTGGAATGTGGCCGGCATGATAACTAATGATATCATCGGAAATACGTATGGCATGGAGACCGGCTTGAAGGATAATAATAGCGTCCGGATCTTTAGTGAAGGGGTTTCTGTTGTGGAAACACCTGCGGAAGCGGCAGCACGAACAAGTACGGGATCGGAAAACGATGGCCGGGCCCGGCAGTTGGCCCGGTACATGAAAGAAGTGGGCGAGCGTTATGTAGATCAGCTTGATGTTAAGCTGATCTATCGGCGCGACAGATATTTACGTGGTGGCGACCATACTCCATTCTCGCAGCAGGGATTCCCCGGTATTCGTGTTACGGAGATGAATGAGAATTTCGACCGGCAGCATCAGACAGTACGCAAAGAAAATGGTGTCGATTATGGCGACCTTCCGGATTTTGTAGATTATATGTACACCCAAAAAGTAGCACGGATGAATCTGGCATCGCTTGCCAATTTGGCTTTATCGCCACGGGAACCGGAAAACGTAGGGATTGTTACCAGCCAGTTAACCAATAAAACCGTTCTGAAATGGGAAAAGCCAAAAGGCGAAAGTCCTGCCGGATATTATGTGGTTATGCGAGAGACCAGCAGCCCGGTTTGGGAAAAGAAGTTTTTTGTAACAGATACCACAGCAGATCTGAATTACTCTAAAGACAACTATTTTTTTGGTGTACAATCGGTGGATGCCGAAGGGCATGAAAGCCTGGTGATTATTCCGAAAGCTGTGAGGTAACTATTTTATACTCCTTTTATTTATCACAAAATAGCCCAAAATGAAAGCAATAATCGCTACGGTGAGGCTTACGTAAATTTCTTTGTCCATCAGGTCAAATGCCCGCTGTTGACCTTTGCGGTTCATAATTTGTGCCATGATATTCTGTAATGCCACCATTGGATGGGCATAAGGAACCGTATATGCATATTCCCAGCCCAGGTTGGCTGTTATAATTCCGAAGACCGTTAACAAGAATCCAATTCCCATAGGTTTTAGGAAATCTGCCCATAGCAAGCTAAAGACGAACTGTATAGAAAGTATCCCGGTTGAGGCGAGGAATAACTTCAAGTGCATTTTGAAAAGCAGGCCTGAGATATCGTATTGATTAAATTTAAATTCCGGGATGAAATAATTCAATATATGCCCTGATGCCAATATGAAAGTTGCGAATAAACTGATACAAAGCGCGTTCAGGAAAACTGCATAAAGATATTTTGCTGAGTATATCCCCCATTTAGGTATGGGAAGCGAGAATAAACTCTTCCACATCTCTGCTCTGTGCTCAATATTATTTATGGAGAAGGTCTGGAATATAACCAGCATCGGTATCAGGAGGCTTCCCATCACTCCAATAAATGCCCCTGCAAATCTAAACCACTGCGTTTCGGCGGGAAAGGGTATTAATTTGGCCGAATTATAATAAAATCCGAATGAGATCAGCAGGCATAAAACCAGCGGGAATAAAATGGCCGACAAGAATGCCAATGTCTTACGTGTTTTATAAAACTCAGACCGTAATGAAAGTAGAAATCCGTGCATCTTATTGCTGGGTTATGGATAAGAAAAGATCTTCTAAATTTTCCCTGCTTTGCCCGATACTATAGACCTTATGCTTATTATTTACCAATAAGGCATTTACCACGGCGACCTCATCGGGAGTAGTGTAAGGGACGCGGATACTATCCGAAGTAATCTCAGTTTGGTAACCGTTTCTTAACAACAGGTTTGCACTTTCTGCAAGATCATTTGTGCTGATCACGATCTGGCTTTTACTTACATCGTGAAGTTCCTGAACCGTTCCCTGAAATAATAACTGTCCGCGGTTAATGATACCTACATGCGTGATCATCTTTTCTACTTCTGAAAGCAGATGGCTTGATATAAAAACAGTCTTGCCTTGTTCTTTTACAAGCTTTTGAAGCAGATGGCGTATTTTGATTATTCCGTTGGGGTCGAGCCCATTTGTTGGTTCGTCAAGGATAAGCAGTGGTGGATCGGGTAAAAGTGCCAGCCCGATGCCTAACCGTTGTTTCATGCCCAAAGAATATTTCCCTGCCTTTTTCCCCGCATTTTCAGTTAGATCAACAAGGTCCAGGATCTCATCGATTCGCTTTTCAGGGATCCGAAGCAGTCGTGCACGATTGATCAGGTTCTCACGGCCTGACAGATGAGCATATATTGCAGGTTGCTCGATTAATGAACCGATTCTTGAAAGGATCGAAATGCGGTTTTTGTTTAGTTCTTCACCAAATACAAAAACGTTTTTCTCATCGGAATGGAGAAGATTAAGCAGAATCTTTATGGTTGTGGTTTTCCCGGCACCATTTGGACCGAGAAAACCATAAATACTTCCAGGGCGCACCTCCAGGGATACCTTATTTAAAACCTTCTGTTTACCGAAAATATAGGAAAGATCCTTGGTTTCAATGATCAGCTCAGCCGGCATATTATTTCTTTACAGCTGCCTGAATGAAGCTTTTAAGAGTTGGAACCTGCAGACCAATACTGGCCCTTTGTTTCCCGGACGGCATTTCGTTATTGACATTCATGGTCAGTACTCCTATAAGTAAGAATAAAGGAACCAATAACATAATAAATGGCGATACGGTATTAGTAAGCTTTTTCATTGTTGTGTGGTTTGTGTCTGATTTAGTAGAACAAAGAAATGCTTAAATAAACTTCTGTAGAAATCTATTAGACCAAGGTGCCATTTATACAGACGAACGGCAATTTCCGGAGATTGAACGCCAAAGGCTCAGATATTGGCCGTTGGCAGATGTATTCAGCCTGTTGGTCGAAACGGGGTGTTCTAAAGCGGTGGAAAATGCTATGTTTATCTTATGAATAAGACCCGGCAGGTACTGCTTCATCTCATCATATGGGTGGCTATCGTCACGCTGTTTATGTATATAGCCACCAACGGGAGTATAGTTTACGCAACAATTGTGGTGTTCGTATACTTTGGGCTGATTAATATTTCCATTTTCTATATAAATTACCTGCTCATCCTGCCCACATTTCTTAACCGGAAAAAATATTTATGGTGCGGCCTTTCCATGCTCGCCCTCGTTTTTGTTTTCGGATTTTTAAAATGCGGACTTGCCTATTATTTCTATGACATTGTATTGGTAAGAGGTGAAGGGAAACATGTGATGAATTTCTGGGATTATTATTCCAGCGCTGCCTTCGTTAGCTGTTTCTTCATATTCTTAAGTACTATATTAAAGTTCGTATCCGATTGGTTTATGAATGAAAAAATTAAAAGTAACCTGGAAAATGAAAAACTGATCTCAGAGCTGGCATTTCTTAAATCGCAGATAAATCCACATTTTTTATTTAATTCCTTAAATAATATATATTCCCTGGCCTATCAGAAATCAGAAAAAACCCCTGAAGCGATACTGAAATTATCAGAGATCATGCGGTATATGCTCTATGAAAGCAATGAGAACAAAGTGGCGTTATCGGATGAGATCCGGTACCTGGAAAATTATATTGAGTTGCAAAAACTTAGATTTAAGGATAAGGCATACATAAAATTTGAACTTGACGGTGATATCCAGAATCAGAAGATAACCCCGCTTGTACTTATTTCATTTGTTGAAAATGCGTTTAAACATGGGGTAGCTACCGAAAAGGAAAATCCTATAACAATTGTTTTAAATGTGGTATCAAATAAACTTTTTTTCCAGGTTATAAATAAGAAAAGCAATCACAATAAGGACGAAACTGGCGGAATAGGGCTTCAAAATGTAAAAAGACGACTGGATTTATTATACAAAGGACAATATCGTTTTCATATTGAGGATAACGAGAATATATATAATTGTGAATTATATTTAGATTTATAAAATGATACGCTGCCTTGTTGTTGACGATGAGCCCCTTGCGCTTGATATTCTTGAAGATTATATCAGTAAGGTACCCTTTCTAAGCCTGGTTAAAACGACGACGAGTGCAATTGAAGGTTTATCGCTGGTTCAAAGTGACGCCATCGACCTGGTATTTCTCGATGTTCAGATGCCTGAGCTTACAGGGATCCAGTTTTTAAAAATAATAAATGGTAAATGCGATGTAATATTGACAACGGCTTACTCACAATATGCACTGGATGGATATGACCTGGACGTGGTCGACTATCTTCTGAAGCCAATCGCATTTGACCGCTTCTACAAAGCTGCCCAAAAGGTCCTTCAAAATAGTGGTAATGGCCATCAGGCACCGCAGGAGCAGATCCCAGCTTCTAACAGCCACGATTTTA
Source organism: Daejeonella sp. (assembly GCA_037719315.1). Taxonomy (GTDB): domain Bacteria; phylum Bacteroidota; class Bacteroidia; order Sphingobacteriales; family Sphingobacteriaceae; genus Daejeonella. Next base: position 4,792 of record JBBJNR010000104.1, on the reverse strand, counting down.
TTTTTGTTAAAACAGAACATAAGATTCAGAAGATCTATGTAGATGATATCCTGTATATCGAAGGCTTAAAAGATTATATCTCTATTTTTACGAAAACAGAAAGGATCATCACGTTGCAGAACATGAAAAAGATGGAGGAATCATTGCCGGCAAAATCTTTTATCAGGGTCCACAAATCATATATTATTGCGATTGGCAAAATAGAAAGCATTGAGCGAAGCCGTATCCAGATCGGGGAGAAGATCATCCCTATAGGAGATACCTACCGCGAGTATTTCTTTAAGCAGATTGAAGACAAGAATATTGGCTAAAACTCTGAATTGATTTGGGATGCCAATTTAACTCTCCACTTTCCACTTTCCACTTCCAACTCTCCCTTAATTGCTTCTTCAGTCATTTTTACAATTTCTTCCAGCGAAATTCCGCTATTTTCTATAGGTTTTAGAACAGTCCAGCTCATTTTTTCACCAAAACTAAGCGGGAATTTCCCGAATTGAACAAATTTCCAGGATCCCTGGATAGCTACAGGAACAATAAGAGCATTCGGACATCTTTTTAATAAAGTAGCGATACCGCCAACAGCAAAAGGTTTTAATTTCCCATCCCGGGAGCGGGTTCCTTCAGGAAAGATAACCGACGACCAATTGTATTCTTTCATTTTACCTCCCAGGATGAGGATCTCTGCTACGGCTTGCTTGCTATCTTTTCGGTCAATGTTAGCTCCGCCGCCATTTTTCAGGTTAAATGATATACTCGGGATTCCTTTTGTTAGCTCAATCTTGGAAATAAACTTAGGATAATGCTTTCGCAGGAACCAGATCAGAGGCGGGATATCATACATGCTCTGATGATTTGCTACAAATATGATGGGCTGGTTTTCAGGTAATTTCTGAGGGTTGCTAAAGCTGATCCGGCTTCCCATGATGAAATATGTGCCTACAAGGAAGAAGTTCATTAGGTCAACGGAGCGTTTATGAGCTTCCAGTCCACCGAATCTTAACGAAACCCATTGAACCGGGTGGAACATGCAGAGGAACAATCCAAAGAAAAGGTAATGGATTGGTGTAAATATGTAACCTAACAGCTTATTCATATACTGCAATTATGATCAATGGCTTAAGGAATAAGATTTAAAACTCTGGCTTTTAATATCGCGGCGACGCTCAAAGAATCAGTAATTTCCCCATTCATAACCATTTTAAAAGCTTCTTTTAAAGATAGTTTACGAAGGGCCAATTTTTCCGTTTCCTCCGGAGTAGCTTTCCCAAAGCTAAGATCTTGTGCCAGGTAAATGATGCCTAATTCATCGCTTACGGAGTTAGACAGGTGCATACGCTGTATCTCTGACCATGAATTAGCGCTAATTCCTGTCTCTTCAAGCAATTCCCGTTTTGCTGACTCAAGTGGGTCAGTTCCATGGACGCCTCCACCTTCCGGTATCTCCCAGGTATACTGATCCAATGGATAGCGGTATTGCCCGACTAACCAGGTATTAGCTTCTTCATCAAGCACCAGGATTCCTATGGCAAGATTTTTAAAATGGACCGTTCCGTAGATGCCTTTCCCGCCACCAGGATTAATGACCTGGTGTTCGGTTACGCTGATCCAGGGATTTTCATATATGTTTTTACCTGAGAGGGTTATCCAGGGGTTTTTAGTCTGATCATCCATCATGCAATATTAAACAAAAAAGCCTTCTTTCGCTACGAAAGAAGGCTTGGAATATGGTTTAAGCCAAGACTAGCTAATACGGAAAGCTTCTTTAACCTTAGCAACAAAGTCAAGTTTTTCCCAGGTAAATAATTCTACCTCTACCGTTTTTTTCTCGCCGTTAGATCCCGTAAAACTTTTTGAAACGATCTCGCTCGTACGACCCATATGCCCATAAGCTGCGGTTTCAGAATATATCGGATTACGTAATTTCAAACGGGTTTCGATACCGTAAGGGGTCATATCAAATAAGGATGAGATTTTCTGTGCGATCTCGCCGTCATTGAAACCAACCTTTGCAGTACCGTAAGTATCGACAAAGATGCCCATCGGATCTTTTACGCCAATAGCATAAGAAACCTGCACCAAAATTTCTTCACAAACACCTGCAGCAACAAGGTTTTTGGCAATGTGACGGGTTGCATAAGCAGCTGAACGATCCACTTTCGAAGGATCTTTTCCTGAGAATGCCCCGCCTCCATGAGCTCCCTTTCCGCCATAAGTATCAACAATGATCTTACGTCCGGTCAATCCTGTGTCTCCGTGCGGACCGCCGATCACGAATTTTCCAGTTGGATTGATATGATATTTTATGACATCGGTAAATAAAGCCTGAAGCTCAGGTTTCAATTGGGCTTTAACTCTGGGGATCAGGATTGAAATGATATCGTCCTGAATCTTTTTCTGCATAGCCTCTTCTGAATCGAAATCGTCGTGTTGAGTCGAAACCACTATGGCATCGATGCGAATAGGTTTATGATCATCGCTATATTCGATAGTTACCTGTGATTTAGCATCAGGGCGAAGATACTTAATAGATGAATTCTCGCGGCGGAGAGCCGCAAGTTCCGTCAATATTTTATGCGCCAGGTCCAAGGCGAGAGGCATGTAATTATCAGTTTCACTGGTAGCATAGCCGAACATCATACCCTGGTCGCCCGCACCCTGATCCTGTTTCTCAACGCGGTCTACCCCCTGGTTTATATCTGCTGACTGCTCATGGATTGCTGAAATCACTCCGCAGGAATCTGCTTCAAACATGTACTCGGACTTAGTATATCCGATTTTGCGGATCACATCCCGGGCAATTTTCTGGACATCTAAATAGGTTTGAGATTTCACTTCACCAGCAAGTACTACGAGGCCGGTTGTTACAAGCGTCTCACAGGCAACTTTGGATTCTGAGTCCCAGGCAAGAAAATTATCAATTAAAGCATCAGATATCTGGTCTGCAACCTTGTCCGGATGTCCTTCTGAAACAGATTCTGAGGTAAATAAATAAGGCATAAAATTTCCGTTAATTAAAATTCATTAAATATTAATAGTCGCAGGAAAGGAATAAAACGGCAGGTTGCAGGAGGTAAAAATCAGCAGAATTGTTTTAGCACTTTTTTTTACGTGGTTGCAATCAACGCAAATCGATCCACTTTTTTTGCACCACAAAAGTAGGATAATTTTTAACTTCTGAAAAAATTTAAAAGTATTTTTGTTCTTTATCATGAAACGGCCTGTTGAAAAAGAAGATAGCATTCATTATTAACCCGATTTCCGGCGGAAAAAATAAATTAAAGTTCCCTGGTTTGGCGTCTGAATATTTGGATAAGACAACTTTCCATTCCGATTACGTTTTTACGGAAAGACCCGGTCATGCTTTTGATATTGCCGGCGAAATGCTTAAAGGCAATACAGATATTTTGGTTGCCGTAGGCGGTGATGGCACTATAAACGAAGTGGCGTCTGCCATACTTGGATCGGATAGAGTTATGGGAATTGTGCCTTATGGCTCAGGAAATGGATTAGCGAGGTCGTTAGGAATTCCGCTTAATGATAGAAAGGCGATCTTGAGATTAAATAAGCTAAATTCAACGTGCATTGATGCAGGAGAATTAAACGGGAAAAAATTTTTCAATATGGCCGGAATCGGCTTTGACGCCCACATCAGCACACTCTTTGCTGAGGGCGTAAAACGCGGCCTTCACGGATATGTGAAAACTACCCTGTCTGAGATTTCCAGTTACCGCCCCCAGCATTATCGTTTGGAAATTGATGGGAAGTGCTATGAGCAGGATGCCTTTATGATAAGTATTGCAAATTCTTCCCAATTTGGAAATAATGCGCATATATCTCCGTTTGCATCTCTGAAAGACGGACTTTTAGATATATGCATTACCAAGCCATTTCCGTTATATCATTTCCCCGTTCTAGGCTACCGGATGTTTAATAAAAGCATCCACAGGTCCAAATACATAGAAATCATACAGGGAAGGGAGATCCGCATTTTCAGAGAGTATAGTGGCGCCGTACATCTGGATGGGGAACCCGTCCTGATGGGCAGCGAACTGAATATTAAAATAAGGCCGTTGGGATTATCAATTTTAGTTTAAGTAGGTATGTCTAAGAAAAACAGAGGATTAACCGGAGTTGTGTATTCTACAGATCCCGGATTTGAATATCAGCACGACCATGAAGATGCCGGATTTACTCCTGAACCCCGGCTGCAGAACTTGCGGATCAAGTTGGACCGGAAGCAGAGAGGCGGTAAAGCCGTTACACTAATAACAGGCTTTGTTGGCAGCAATGATGATCTGCAGGCGCTCGGCAAAAAACTAAAACAAAAGTGCGGTGTGGGTGGTTCTGCCAAAGATGGGGAGATATTAGTGCAGGGTGATTTCAGGGATAAGATCCTCATTTTATTAGGGTCAGAAGGCTATAAAGTAAAAAAAGCAGGGGGATAATGGTATGTTCTATTATTGAATGCGGCTTTTTATTGCAGTCAATGGCGAGTTAAATCACTAGTTTAAATTGTATCAAAATGAAACATTTATCGGATACAATTTAAAATGAGGTACTTATATAAAATGTTGTCTTATTAAAATTTATATATTCGCTTAAATCAAAATGGAAATTTGCTTTTGCAATAAAAATTAGTTTTTATTGTAAAAAGATAGCTCAATATAGGCTGTCTGGGTTTATAACAGCATTATCCTACACGAATTTCGGGAAGGGCTTTAAAGGATTGAATAAATAAGAATTAATAAATTCACAAATAATTTTTTATTAAGTCGAAAATTATATTTTTGTT
>JBBJNR010000103.1:0-9734 GCA_037719315.1 Daejeonella sp. | reverse complement strand
GATGGCTTTAGCCGATTTACAAATCTATCGCCTTCTAGGCGATAGTAGTTTAATTCCCACTTCTACTAACGCCTGTATATTTTCCCTGGATGCATCATCCATTTCAGGCTTGGCATTGCGCAGATCAGACGGCTGGATCCTGGTATAATTTGCACCATGCCCCCTGGCGGAGAACATTTTCTCCATGTGATAATTTGTAGTTTCTGCAGCACCCGACATCATGATATCAATCGATGGTTTTATCCATCCCATGGCGCCCCAGTCTTTCGCAGCTTCATAATCATATGCCCTGTTTTCTCCTCCCGTACCCAGCGAAACAACAAACATATCAACAGCGTCGGGATTGCCCCTGGCGTTGCGCACTTCAGAATATGCGCATAGCGATGGATTATTTGCATACATACCTCCATCCACCATAGGATACGACACGCCGCTGACAGATCTTATCAGCGCCGTCTCAAAATACGTTGGGGCGGCAGATGTGGCGCGGCAGACGTCGCGCAAAAGAAAGTCGCCACCATCCCCCTTCCTCGGGTAATCATGACTGGCGAAGAAGTGCGCTTTCCTCTCCTGGATATCGTAGGCTGTGATCAGGCAAGGCTTTAACAGCTGGCTGAGTTTAGCATCTCCCAAATAATTTTGGAGGATGTCTTCTAACGGCCGGGCGTAATATTTTTCACTGAAGAGCGATTTGTAATTCAGGAACCTGCCCCACCAGTATGTATTAAATATTTTGCTTCCATTCTGCTTGTACAGATCGACCGCTTCCTCTGCAGTGAACTTCGGCCTCCCGGGGGCGTTTCCATCGGGGCAAAGAAGCAGGCAGCTAAGGATCCCGCCAGTGCTTGTGCCGGCAAAAAAATCAAAAAAATCGGATATGCGCGCATCAGGATCACTGGTCTTAGCCTGTAGCTTTTTCTCCAGGGATACCAGCACCTGGCCCGGAATTATCCCTCTGATCCCCCCACCATCAATGGATAGGATCTTTTTCACGAAATGCCTGTAGCTTTAAGGATACCTGAGGTAATGATTATAAACACCTCTTCCTTAAACTTATCTATTCTTACTTTGGATATGCCGGCCTGTTTAAGGGCAGCCAGGCTCAGCAGGTCCCGCTGGCTTTTTAGATGGTATTCAAAGTCGTCCCTATCAAGACGTCCGTCAGCCAGCTCTTCAGTCCATTTTTCCAGGTTTATCTTGGCAAAGTCTAAAATATATTCTGCATCGTCCTGGGCTTCTTTTATACGCTCTGTCAGAGTTTTCCTGGCTAATGCCATGATATCATCTTTCAGGTCTTTTATCAATTCAGCGAAATCTATCTTCATGTCCGGCGATTTGCAATAGTTTACTTTCTTCTATTCAGCTTGCTCTGGAGCTCAGCGATCTGATCAAAGGAAAGTCCGATGATCTTTTTCTGATTTTCAATAAACGAGCCTTCAAGTTTTCCTTTTTGCTTCCAGCGCTCCATGAAACCTCCGTATAAATTTGATCCGGGATCGTAAAGCTTAGCCCACATCGCATTAACAATCTCATTCTTCGGCCGGTGCCTTTCATATTCCATCGCCTTCTGAAGCATCACATCAACCGCACCGATCTCCCTTCGATTCGCTTCATAATCCTGATCAGCTTTTTCCATAAGCTCCAGTGCATCTACCTTAAGGGAAGTTACCTGGCTATAAGCATATTGATCATACATCGCGATGGTAGAGCTGCATCCGTGCACTAAGATCGTTAACACCAGGAAAAAGGGAAACCGGCGGACAAAGCTTTTCATAGATGAGGTTTTATTACCTGAACCTAAAAATAATTATCCAGAAATTCAAAAAAAAATAAATACCCACGCTACCGCACGCTTGTCGCGTGTGGCTTTGATAAAGATAAATACACATGCTCAAATTATGGAATTACGATTACACACGCGGCACGCGTGCGGTAGCGGTGAAGCGCCCTGACGTATCGTTTCAGTTCTTAGTTAGGCTGCAATACTGGCCAGACTGCCCTGCACCCTACCTAAATCCCTGATCCCAGCCTACAGGCGGAAGCATTATAAACCTATTTCACTTATTAACTTAATTTAACACTTTTATGAAAAAAAAATCCCCATTTTCGAGGATGGTTATCGGCATAAGATTCTTTAAATTGCTGAGGTGCAGGAGAAACGACAGGAATACGAACTGAAGCATCTAACACTATTAAAATGAAAGTCTCCCTTCTGATAATTCTATTTCTGTGGCTGAGTTCGGGTATATCTTATGCTCAAGGCCCATATTCGGTTAAAGGTTCGGTGCTTGATACCGCTTCAAATGTGCCCTTAATTAATTCGAGCGTTGTAATCTTAAATTCGAAAGATTCAACTCTTGTCAAATACACGAGAGCAGGCGTAAATGGTACTTTTTCATTAGATAATTTAAAAGAAGGTAAATTTATCCTGCTGATCAGTTATCCTGATTATGCGGATTATGTCGAGCATTTCAGTCTGGATGCTGGAAAAAGCGCGTTCGATTTCGGCAGGGTACGAATGATCCTGACAGCGCGCCTTTTACAGGAAGTGATCGTGAAGGGAACAATTGCTGAGATAACAATAAAAGGCGATACGACAGAATTTAACGCCGCTGCTTTTAAGATCGAAGCAAACTCTAAAGTTGAAGACCTGTTGAAGCAACTTCCTGGCATACAAGTGGATAAAGATGGCAAAATAACCGCCCAGGGACAGGCGGTAAACAAAGTGTTGGTGGACGGAGAAGAATTTTTCGGCGATGACCCTACCCTCGTCACTAAAAATATCAGGGGCGATATGGTTGACAAAGTCCAGCTATTTGATAAGAAAAGCGATCAGGCTACTTTCACTGGGATAGACGACGGCGAGCGAACCAAGACACTGAACATTAAATTAAAGGAAGATAAAAAAAGCGGATACTTTGGCAAAGCTGAAGCCGGCGGAGGGAATAACGAATTTTATCAGGGGCAGGGCATGTTCAATGTTTTTAAAGGAAAGAAGAAGTTTTCAGCGTATGGTACGGTCGGAAATACGGGTAAAACAGGCTTGGGTTGGGAAGATAATGGCAAATATGGTGGCTCCGCTGCCAATGTTTCTGAGGAGGGGTATATCTATTTCGGAGGCTCCGGGGGCGATGAACTGGATTCTTATAATGGAAAGTACAACGGAGAAGGTATCCCGGAAACTAAAAGCGGAGGAATTCATTATGATAACAAATGGGATAGTGATAAACAGTCTGTTAACATGAACTATAAAATTGGTTCAATCGGAGTAGCAGGATTAAATAATACGCTGAATCAGAATAACCTGCCAACAGGCATTATTAACAGCAACTCAAACCAAAACTTTGACAACCATATGTCCAGGCAAAAAATGGATGCGATGTATCTTGTGAAACTCGACACCACTTCGGAGCTTAAAATAAGTGTTGATGGAACGCTAAAGAACAATAGTACTGCGAGCAATTATTTATCATCAAGCGTGCGGGGCAACGGTACGGCATTAAACAACAGCAACCGCTCGCTGACTAACGACGGAAACCAGGAACAACTTAATGCAAGCGCCCTGCTGACCAAAAAGCTAAAGAAAAAAGGACGTACCTTATCCCTAACCCTCGGGCAGCGTTATAATAGCGACGATACAGAAAGTTATTTGAATTCTGTGAACAGCTTCTATAATCCCGCCGGCGCTTTAGACAGTATTCAAACAATCGATCAGTACAAAACTAACCTTAGCAGGACTTCCGAATTTAATTCCAACCTGGCGTACACAGAGCCTTTTTCCAAAACGTTTTCAGTCATCCTGAACTACGGATTAAATCTTATCAATAGCAGTTCCGACAGGAAATCATTTAATCAATCTGCACCAGGCAGATATGATATCCTGGACCGGCAGTTCAGCAATAACTTTGACCTGGACCAAACCGCAAACCAGGCAGGTGCAGTGTTTAATTACCGGAACAAAAAAACGGTGGTAACATTCGGAACAAGAACCAGTATCGTAAACTTCAGCCAAACCGATCTATACACAAACATGCAATATGCGAGAGACTTTCTAAACTGGACACCACAGGCAAGCTACCAGTATAATTTCTCAACTCAAAAATCATTTAGCGTCAGGTACAATGGAAATACTACCCAGCCCAGCCTTAACCAGATCCAGCCGGTGCGCATAAATACCGATCCCTTAAATGTTACCCTTGGAAACCAGGATCTGGAACCATCATTTAACAACCGTTTTAGTTTAAACTATAACTCTTATAAGGTCTTATCCGACAAGTCCCTTTATTTAAATGGGTCTTATTCGTTTACCTCAAACGCTATCGTTAACAATACAACAACTGATGAAGCAGGGAAAAGTACGTTTCAATCTATCAACCTGGACGATAAGACGCCTGCCTCTATTTATTTTTATGCTTACGTATCCCAAAAAATACCGAACACAGATTTCCGTCTGGGATTTAATGCCAACATGAACCAGAACACGTATTACAACCTGATCAACAGCGCATTGAATAAAACGTTATCGAGCCGTTATTCCGGCCAGTTAAACTTTAGCAAATACAAATTGAAAAAGTATGATTTTTATATCGGTATAGGCCCCGAATATAATACGAGTCAATCAAGCTTACAAAAGCAGATCAATAATAACGGATGGGTTGTAAACTCCAACTTTGGCACCAACTGGCACCTGCCGGGCAAGATACAGATCGGCGCAAATGGAAGTTACCTATATCAGCAAAAAACACAATCGTTTGGTCAGGATTTTGACCGGCTTCTTATAAGCACTACATTGACGAAAAGCTTTTTAAAAGGCGAAAACTTAAAAATGGTGCTTTCGGGAAATGACCTGCTTAATCAGAATACAGGTTTCAGCAGAAGGGCGACAAGCAATATGATCACCCAAAATAGCTATACGACGATAAAAAGATATGCCATGTTCTCTGTTATATACGATCTGAGCCAGATGGGTGGAGCACAGCCTAAAAAATAAATCATGAAAAATTTTCTAACTGTCGTTAACATTTTTATCCTGTGGTCATCGTACCAGGTTGCGTATGCACAGCATGCCAGGTTCGCAACTGAAGGAACTATTGAGTTTGAAAAGAGTGTGAACATGCACGCGCAGATCCTGAAGATGATCAATAAAAACAATGAGATGTATTACGCTCCTGCGTTCGATCAGTATAAAAAAACGCAGCCGCAATTTAAGATCTTAAAAAGTACGCTGTCATTTTCAAAAGATAAAACACTTTTTACGCCAGCAGAACAGGAGCAGGCGGCCCGTAATATGTTTAGTGAACTGCCTGCCGGCAACCAAAATAATGTCATCTATACCGATCTCTCATCCAGTAAAAGTATTGCCCAAAAGAAAATTTATGAAGAAACTTTTCTCGTAACAGATAGTGTACGGAAAATCAACTGGAAGATCACGTCAGAAACGAGGGACATCGCTGGATACTCATGCCGCAGGGCAAATGCGATCATCATGGATTCTATTTATGTAGTTGCTTTTTATACAGACGAAATACCGGTCTCCGGTGGGCCAGAATCTTTTACAGGCCTGCCGGGAATGATCCTCGGCGTGGCGCTTCCCCACGAAAATATGAGCTGGTTTGCAAAACTGGTAACAGATAAACCTTTAACTACTGCCCTTCTACCGCCAAAAAAAGGAAAAGTTTCAGATAATAAAGCTTTACTTGCAACTCTAATGTCTGTAATGAAAAACTGGGGAGAATATGCACAAGCTCAGCTCAAAGCTTTTTTACTTTAATTCAACATATCCGATAAGATCCATTTTCTTCTGCTTTCTGCTATTCGTCGTTTCCGAAACCGCAAAAGCACAAACTGATATATTAGACGGCAATGTTTTGCTTGAAAAACTGGATAATTATTCCCGTTCCAATCCATCTGCCCTCTTATTCGTTCATACCGACAAAACACTTTACACCAATAATGAAACGATCTGGTTTAGTGCATATCTAATAAAAAGCCTGATATCTGGTTTAACAGATCATACCATCGTATCCGTAGCCTTAATCGCCGAGAGCGACCGGAAGATAATTTTAGAGGACAGGTACCTGATGGACAAGGGCTTGAGCTTTGGGAGCATGAACCTTCCGGACTCTATCCCGCCCGGGAATTACAAGTTCGTCGCTTCAACCAATGTTCTGGATAAAGGTGGCCGGCCTCTGGCGGTTTTCAACCAGGCTTTAACTGTAAAAAGCATCACGCAAAGGGACTTTGATGTTACCCTAAGCTTACTGGATACGGTTATAAATAATGGATCTGTAAGGGCACAGGTAAAGGTTTCATTAAAAGACATCCAGTCAAAAGAAAAGCCAATACTGGAATACAGTGTTGGCAAAGAAAAAAACAAGCCCGTTGTTTTAAAAGAAAATAGCTTTATTATTAATATTCCGGTTGAGCAGCTTAAACAGGCCAGACCGGTGCTGCTCACGTCTGTAAAATATAAAAGACAAGTCCAGCATCTTAGCGTAAAATTGCCTGAAATTAAGCGGGAAGGGATCAATGTAAGCTTCTACCCGGAAGGCGGCTCCCTGGTTAAAGGGTTGGAAAGTATTATTGGTGTGGAGGCTAAAACAAGCCATGGTTTGCCTATTGCACTGACCGGAATTGTTTACAGAGACGCAGAGATCGTTGATACTATTTCAACCAATAGTTACGGGATGGGGAAATTCCGTCTGAAGCCTGATGATAAGAGCAAGTATGTCCTGAAGGTTACCACTAACAATTTCCTGCAAAAGGATACTGCGTATACATTACCAGCGGCTGCAGAAGATGGCTTGCTCATACAGTTACCCTCTGCTATTACAGGCGATTCTTTGCGTTTAAGCATTTACAGCAAAGTACCCAGGCAGGTGCAGGTAATGGTTCATGACTATCGTAACGCGTATGCTTCCTTTCAAGCCGAAGCGAAGCCATCGGGCACCAAACTTAAAATAATACTGCCTATCGTACCCAAAGGTATATCTGCAGTTACCATCCTTGATGAACAGCGAAGGCCTCTGGCAGAAAGGCTTTTCTTCGCCCACTACGGTACTGGTATAAGCGCGGCTATTGAGCCTGATAAAAAGGTGTACGGACGAAAAGAGAAGGTTAATGTTAAACTTAGACTCAAAGACCAAAACGGTATACCGGTTCAGGGCCTGGTTTCTATAGCGGTAGTTCAGGATAACAGGATAGAAAGAAGTAAGTCGCAGGATATTGAAACGTATACCTATCTCAACAATATTCTGGGAAATTTGCCTGCGAATCCTTCCGGCAGAGGGTTTAATAATAGAGAATATCTCGAAGATATGCTGCTGGTTAAAGGCTGGAGAAGGTATACCTGGCAGAGTCTAATGAACAGCCGTAATGGGGATACCTTAACTGCCATCCATCCTGAGATCACAGGAAGGGTTACCTACAACAAGAAACCCTTGAAAAAAGCTATTACCTTAAATATCATGAGAGATTCGCTATTTGATCTCATCACGACTGAAAATGACGGATCTTTTATAGTTAGCCCCGAACAAATACTCATAACCGAGGGCAGGAAAATATTGTTCTCAGTAAACGAAAAAACAAGCTGGGTTACTCCATTGAATTAGGCAATCCTTCTACAGAAATAAATCAAAAACTCTCGGGTGAATTTGAAGTACAGGATACGGGCCTTAGCGTCTATGCGCAGAATAGTTCAGACCAATTATTAAAGGGCATGGATAGAATGATCGCTTTACAGGAAGTAACCGTGGTGGCAAATAAACAAGACGATTTCTTATCTGGAAGGCTCGGAAGAAATGCCTGTGGTGATTACGTCTGCTCATACGGGATATTAAACTGTCAAAACCATCATTTCGGCACCATACCTGTCAAGGGGAAAAGATATCAGAGTTCGATATACTATGGCTGCATCCTCGAGGAGCAGCCCAATGAAACTGTCTTTAAAGTAAGTGGCGTATACACCGCCCGGGAGTTTTATGACCTGAAACAGGAAGACCTTCTTGAGCCTCAATTCTTATCTACACTTTTATGGAGACCAGGCGTTATTACGCAGGAAAATGGAGAAACAGAAATCTCATTTATTACCGGAGATATAACTGGTCCGTTTCGTATCGTTGTTCAGGGAATCGGCGCAACAGATATGATATTCGGAGAAGCGAATTTTATCGTAAAATAGTTTTCTTCATTTTCAACTCTAAACTTTCAACGAATCTGCCCACACGCTACCGCACGCGTGTCGCGTGTGCCTTTTGATAAAAGTACATACACATTGCCTAGATTATGGAATTACGATAACACACCACGCTACCGCATGCGTGTCGCGTGTGCCTTTTGATAAAAGTACATACACATTGCTTAGATTATGGAATTACGATTACACACGCGGCACGCGTGCGGTAGCTACGCCTCTAAAGAAATTCTATTTCAATCAATCCTTTACTTCCATAATAATCAACTGCACTCGAATATTTCCAGTGCCATGCTTCCTCTACAAAGCCTGCAACCACCGGGTTGTTGTGAACATATTCTACTTTCTGATCAGAAACTTCAGGACTCCACAATTCTATCGGATGATTATCATGCTGCCAAAACTGATTAACCTGAACGTTGCTGCTTTTCGCACCAGCTTTTCTAAACATTGGTAACATCCAATCCCTTCCTGATTCCTGGATATTCTGTTCGATCGTTTTAACTAGAGTTTTTGATGTGTATTCTTTAAATCTTCCCAGTAACACAGACGGATTATTCTCCAAGGCACGAAAAATTAAATGAACATGGCTTGGCATGATGCACCAGCAAAATAAATTCAAGCCCAGATTGTTTTTACAATAAATTAAATTTTGCACGATAATATCATTGTAAATAGGTCGCACAAAAACATCAATCCAATTCACAGTAGCAAAACTGACAAAGTAAATGCCTTCAGGGTTTTGAAATTTATAACTCCTGCTCATAATATTTTGCTAATAATTTTTTGAAGCTGCAAGAGACAATTTCTTCTTGGAAGTTTAATAGCTGTGGTAGGTGCGGGTTAGCGATCGGTTAAAATTGGACGCTACCGCGCTACCGCACACGTGTCGCGTGTGCCCTTTGATAAAAGTACATACACATTGCTTAGATTATGGGATTACGATTACACACGCGGTACGCGTGCGGTAGCGGTTCAACTCTCCACTCTCCACCCTCAGCTTTCAACGAGTCTGCCCATTCCCCCTAACAACCCATTTCTCCGTTACCAGTTTCTCAAGCGCAAAAGGCCCGCGGGCGTGAAGTTTTTGGGTAGAGATACCGATCTCAGCGCCCAGTCCGAACACCCCACCATCGGTAAAGCGCGTAGAGGCATTGGCAAAAACGGCAGCTGCATCAACCTCACTTAAAAAACGTTCACACAGATCTTTATCTTCAGAGACGATGGCCTCAGAATGCCTTGAGGAAAAGTTCCGGATATGTTTCAGGGCTTCTTCCATGTTTTCAACCGATTTAACAGAACACTTAAAATCGAGGAATTCCCGTCCAAAATCTTCGTCTGTTGCCCGGTTCAGGTAGGGATATTTGAGATCCGTTAAGATCTGATGGCTAAATGCATCCGCAAAGATCTCTACATTATACTCCAGCAATTTCGGGGCAAGCAGGCGCAGAAGTTCCGGCGCTATTCCACGGTCTGCCAATACGGTATCCAGGGAATTACAAACCGACGGCCTGCTTACTTTTGCATTGGTAATAATATCCGC
>JBBJNR010000025.1:0-42058 GCA_037719315.1 Daejeonella sp. | reverse complement strand
TTAGCAATTTAAGCATAATTATAATATTAAAAAAGTGCCTAATTCAATAAATTTATATGATCATTAATATTTCGTTTTCAGACAAAATACTCTTTGCCGCCCTGTTTTTATTCGGTTCATCGCTATATGCACAGAACGCCGCCGCTCCAAAACCATTAATACCGCCAAAAGCGCTGCGACCCGACATAAAAGTGGAGCATGTAATGGCAGTAGCTCCGAAAAGTGTCCGGATCCTCTTCGATGAATCTACGGGAGATGCTTTTTTTACATGTTTTGATGGTGAAGTATACCAGGTAAAGGATCTGGAAGCCAAAAATCCCACAGCAGTAAAGATCCTATCTGAAGAAGATCATGGGATCCCCCGTCTTCAGGGTGCCGCCATCTATAAGAACACCCTGTTTTTAACCGGGAACACAAAAGTAAACAATGGCCTGGGAAATAAGGGGAGGATGGTACGATATGAACTTAAGGCTGACCAAAAACCACTCATGTCTGTGGTATTCAACACCGTTGAATACGCGACGAACCGCACCGTATTTGATCATGGCTGGAATGCCCTGGAGATCAGTCCTGATGGTAAATACATCTTCGTGAATAGCGGTGCGCGAACAGATCACGGGGAGGTTCAGGATAATAACGGCGCCTGGCCTAATGCCCGGAACGGCGCACTTACTGCAAGGGTATTCAGGTTCCCCATCAACTCGAAAGATCTGGTATTGCCTGATGATGAGGCAAAGCTAAAAGCTGAGGAATACATTTACGCCGATGGTATACGTAATTCATATGACCTTGCATTTGACGGTGAAGGAAACCTTTTCGGGGTTTCCAACTCCTCAGATTATGATCACAATGAAGATATGTTCTGGATCAGAGAGGGTCGCCACTATGGGTTTCCCTGGGTAATAGGAGGCATAGAAAACCCACAACAATATCCTGACTGGATACCGAACCCGGATACCGACCCTTTCATTCCGCGCAGCGCACACGCTTGGGCTGTTCGTTATTTCAGGAACGACCCCAATTTCCCCAAGATCCCGGAAGGGGTGAAGTTCAGTCCCGGCGTTCAAAATATAGGTCCGGATGCTAATGAATACAGAGGCCACTCCGGCAAAATTATGGATGGTGACCAGACGGGGGTTACCGTAAGTACGTTCACTCCGCACAGCTCCCCGCTTGCATTGATCTTTGACAAGAAAAATGCTTTGTCAAAAGATTTCAAAGGAGATGGTTTTACGATCCGTTATTCGCTGGGATCACGCTCATCCATGATGAAGCCGTTTACAGATAAAGGCGCAGATATGCTTCACCTGGAGCTTTCATATGATAAAATGACAGATAATTACTTCGTTAAAACTACCACCATCGTGGAAGGTTTCAATTCGGCAACGGATGCTGTTCTTATCGGAAATACGGCATATGTAATTGAATATGGCGCCACAGGAGGAAATATCTGGAAAATAGTTTTCCCGAAATAATCCTGGATTAAACGGATACCCCGAAATAGATCACGATAAGGGCACGAAGCCTGAAACCCTTAAATCGTATCCTTCGTAGTACCACCAAACCATAGGTTCGTGCCTTATTGTAATTTTCTTATTCCCCTTACTGATTCCTGAAGCATTATATTAATTTCATAGCTTCATAATTTTAAAACATGAACATCTTAGGAAAGAAATATTTTTACCTGGCTGCGCTTTTGGGTTTTAGTCAGTGCGGTTTAGCACAAACGGAAAAAGACAGAATTGATTTCGAAACCTATAACCCTCCATCATCCCTTGTGGTGCCTGAACATGTCATCACGAAATCGAGATTTCCATTTATAGATGTTCACAACCATCAGAACAACATGGCTGCGCAGGACCTGGGCGCCCTCCTTAGTGACATGGACAAGCTTAATATGCGAGTGATGGTAAATCTGAGCGGCAGGGGCGGCAGCTACCTGGCTTCAGCTGTTAAACATGCGGGAGAAGCAACACCTAACCGGCTGGTTATCTTTACCAACATCTCTTTTCAGGGCATTGGCACTTCAGGCTGGATAGAAACTGCAGTTAAGCAGCTGGGGGATGATGTGAAAGCCGGTGCAAAAGGATTAAAAATATTTAAGAGCCTCGGATTTTCTGTAAAAGACGATAAAGGGACAGTCGTTGCTGTAGATGATGCACGACTGGATCCCATTTGGCAAAAATGTGCCCAACTGGGAATCCCGGTACTGATCCATACTGCCGACCCCAAACAATTCTGGGATAAGCCTGATTCAAGTAACGAGCGCTGGCTCGAGCTGCTCACCCAGCCCGGGAGAAACCGCAGCGCCTCAGAGGGCTTTTCATGGGAACAGCTTATTCAGCAACAGCACAACCTGGTTAAAAAGAATCCAAAAACAACATTTATAATTGCTCATTTTGGATGGTATGCAAATGATCTTGATCATCTTGGAAAATTGCTCGATTCCTATCCCAACATGAACGTGGAATTCGGAGCCATCATTGCAGAGCTGGGACGTCAGCCGCGTCGGGCAAAACAGTTCTTCGATAAATACCAGGACCGCATCCTGTTTGGAAAAGACAGCTGGGTGCCGTCGGAGTATACCACCTATTTCAGGGTGCTTGAAACTGAAGATGAATATTTTCCCTATCATAAAAAATATCACGCATACTGGAAAATGTACGGATTGGGCCTGAGCGATGAGGTGCTGAAAAAGATCTATTACAAAAATGCGCTCCGTATTATCCCGGGACTAGATAAATCGCTTTTCCCAAACTAAAAACTGATCTTAAACAGCCGGGTATTGCCCTTATCATCGTCGGCAACAAGCAGCAGTTCACGCGTATTTGCTGTTATTGATACAGATTCGATCTTCTGGCTGTTAAATTCAGGGCTGAGATCACTCAGTTTGATCATTCGGTTTATCGTCAATGTATCCTTCTTCAAACTCTGGCGCGCGTTGGAAATAATAGCCAGGAAGCTTTCTCCTATTTCTCCGTCATCGAACGAATTCGGCGTATCTTCTGATGAAAATGTGATCAATAGAATATCCTCCGGTTCATCATAATCCATCCCGGAAATCCCGGCATTTTCGATGTCGATGTTAAGCTTACACTTACTTTTGTAGCTGATCACTGAGCCGTTTAACTGAGCCAGGGCGATATAATTATCCCTGAAAGTCGTATTCCCCCGAATCCCAAGCAGGAGCTCACTGCCTATTCGCGCCGCAGCTTCAATATTAAGATCTTTAAACTCTGCCCTTAACCTGTCATAGAAATTCGTCATATCCCATCTCCTGACCTGTTTATTTTCAGGCTCCAAAAGAAAGGCGCTATCGCGATGAGGTGAGACAGAGCCGGACCCCAGAAAAAGAATGGCCGGCTTTTTTTCAAAATCTATTACCACCGATGACTCAATATCTGCTTTCAATAATTTCGGGGCCCTGATTTCCGGTCCTTTCTGAAACATACTGATGCGCTCCTCTTCGTAGAGGTCTTTGTTTAAAACCAATAGTTCCGAAGCATCATCGCCCATAATATAAAAGCGCTCATTAAGATAGCTGATCGTAGAACCGGAAGGATAAGAATCTGCAGTTGTGGAACTTAAGAACAGAGGATCAGGATCTTTCATAACACATGATGCCAGGATGACTACACACAAATAATTTAACGACCTTACTCTCATTTGAATCGGTAGTATAAGTGTAATTATTGTGAATTTTATTAATAAATTATCCATTTTGATCAAAATAATTATTGCGCAAACCCAAAGTGTGTGCTTTTGTTATCTTTAATATAATGATTACCTAAACTCAATTCATGAAACTAAAACTCTTAATTGTGTTAGCCGCAGCCGGACTGACTTTCGCAGGATGCAATTCATCAAACAACACGCAAAACATGGAAGATTCTGCTGTAATGGATTCGGTCATGCGGATGGATAGTGTGGTGGTCGATACAACTGCTGTAATGGATACCACAGTGATGGACTCCATGTAAACGAGTGCGAAGTTTTTTTACCGGTAGAGTAGGGCCGTCAGAAACCGATTATTCCTGACGGACCCATCATCTTGGCGCGCTTTGCGGTTAAAAATTCTATATCATACGGTATGGCTTGAAAATTGATCTCTACACTGCAAAAAATCTGTATGAAAACGCATTTACTACTGCTAATCATTCTTTTTATTTGCAATATCGTTTCTGCTCAGGGTGTAGATGAAAAGCAATACCGGAACCTGGAGAAAGCTGTTTCGCGATACGAGAAATTAACGAATAAGAAGGATTGGCCCAAAATTGTTCTTAGCGATAAGGCGGTCCTGAAATTAAATGATACGTCTAAAGTTATTCTGGCGATCAAACAGCGCCTCGAAGTTCTCGGCGATTTGCGCCGTGGTAGGGATAAAGATGTCTATACCCCCAGGATGGAGGCGGCCGTAAAGCAATTCCAGCTGCGCCATGGCCTGGATGACGATGGAGTAATAGGTCCGGCCTTCATGAAAGCTATTAATATGTCTTTAGAAAAACGCGTCGAACAGATGAGAGTGAATATGGACAGGATCAGGCAGGACACTATCGATATGACAGGTACGCGAATAGTAGCAAATATCCCCGAATATCGCCTTTATGTATACCAGGATAGTAAAGAAGTACTAACGATGGATATCGTGGTGGGAAAAATCACGAATCCGACCATTGTTTTTTCTGATTCACTGGAAAATGTTGTTTTTAGTCCGTACTGGAATGTTCCGCCCAGCATCGTTAAGGATGAGATCCTGCCTCAGATGAGCAAGAACAGTTCTTATTTGAAAAAGAACAATATGGAGATTACCGGCACGGAGGATGGAATCCCAACAATCAGGCAGAAACCAGGGCCCGATAATTCCCTCGGTAATGTTAAGTTTCTTTTTCCAAACAAGTATAATATCTATTTCCACGACACTCCGGCCAAAACATTATTTGAACGAAAAAACCGTGCCTTTAGCCATGGCTGCATCCGGCTAAGCCAACCGTTTGAGCTTGCAAAATACCTGTTAAAAGACCAGCCCGGTTGGTCAGACATAAGCATCAGTAAAGCGATGAATGCAGGGACAGAAAAATGGGTAAAGCTTACCCAGCCAGTTCCGGTTTCGATCATCTACTACACTGCCTGGATTGACAGTTCCGGGCTTGTAAACTTCAGGGATGATATTTACGGGCATGACCAGGAGCAGCTGAGTTTCTAAGAGCCGAAAACTGAAGCCCCGAGGTCTGATATCAGAGGTTCGGGTAACCAAGCCTTATATTGAAAAGACCCGTGAGTTTTTCGGTTTACTGATTATAGCTTCAGCGCTTGCTGTAAAATCTTCCGCTTGCGGTGGCCTTTGAAAGATTAATATTTTCGTTATAATAGCCGAATAAGCACAGCACCTTCTGATTGTTAATTGTTTTTGGTAATTTTCGCAACATTTAATGGTTCTTCATAACGGAAAATCGATAAGCGGACATGTTTGATTACGATGCAGAAAGATTACGGGATGTCATACTACAGCTTACCCGTTCAAATATTTCACCTGAAGCCACGCTTTGGTTTAGTGGGAAGTTAGACATAAGTGAAACATCAGCCATTAATGCGGCGTTTTCATTAATACCCAGGAAAACCGGCGTTAGCGTTATAAAGCTCAGATCGTTTGACAGGGAATCTATATCAACGATAAAACCCGGGTTGTCAGTGGAGGGCTGGACTGCTGACAGGCTTTGCAGGGTTTGCCTTCTATTGCATCTTGACGCACCGGATAAAGACACATACTTTAAAACTATCGAGGCCCTGTTTCTTGCCGCCGAGATGAATGAACTTGTCGCGCTCTATTCTGCCCTTCCTTTATTAGCCTATCCAGACATCTGGAGAATGAGGTGTGCAGAGGGAATCCGCAGTAATATAGGCGGTGTTCTCGAAGCTATTATGCATCATAACCCGTATCCGGCAAAGCACCTCGATGAGAAAGCATGGAATCAGCTTGTTCTGAAAGCATTTTTTACAGATAAAGATGTAAACAAGATATATGGGCTTGATGAAAGAGCCAATGCAGAACTTGCGCTGATACTTTCCGACTATGCTCATGAGAGATGGGCCGCAGGACGAAAAGTAAATCCCTTACTTTGGAGGCTAACGACAAACTATATTGATGGGCGCATTCTGGATGATCTGAAGAGAGTTTTCAGGGAAGGGGATATGCCAGAAAGACAAGCAGCGGCCCTCGCCGTTCATGGCTCGTCGTCTAAAGATGCGAAAGAGCTGTTGGATGATCATAAGGATCTGAGCGCGGATATTAAGAGGGGCAAACTGAAATGGGAAAGTTTAGGGGAGGGATGAGATCTGAAGTCGGAGGTCGGAAGTCTGACACTGAGCTCGGAAAGCCGAAAGCCGATATCGGAGGTCTGAAGGCTGAGGTCTGACAGCAAACAGACACCAATTGAAATTTAAGATTATATATCATTAGTGTCCATTAAAAAATAAAAATTGTTCTTTGAAATCATTGATAATCTATTAGTTAAGTGCTGTTTTTGAGCGTGACGATTTGAATTGATTAGGTTAGGCCGGATAATCGGTTTGGTATGAATCAGGGCAAATATGTTTTCGCACAGCTGGCAGAATTTCTTCCCCAGCGGGTATTCGACGGAATAGTAAAAAAGTATGACGGTGATAAATACGTCAGGCACTTCTCCTGCTGGAACCAGTTGCTTTGCATGTTGTTCGGACAGCTTACTAACCGGGACAGTTTAGGTGATCTGATTATTACCCTGGAAGCACATAGTAAAAAGTCATACCATTTGGGTTTAGGGAAAAGTGTAACCCGAAGTAATGCAAAGGCTAATGAGTCGCGTAATAGCAGGATATTCGAGGAGTTTGCTTACCATTTGATCAGCATGGCAAGGAATAAACGTGCCAATGAAGATTTTGAAATAAAAGGTAAGATATATGCCTTTGATTCCACCACCATTGATCTTTGCCTGAATGTTTTCTGGTGGGCCCGCTTTCGTAAGACCAAGGGTGGAATAAAGCTTCATACCCTTTTTGATATTACCACACAGATTCCCGCCTTTATCCACATTACTCCCGCTGCTGTAAACGATATGAACGCCATGGATTATATCAGTTATGAAGAAGGAGCATACTATGTTTTCGATCGGGGCTATGTCGATTTTTTCAGGCTTAATACCATCAACCAACGGAAAGCTTTCTTCGTGATACGGTCCAAGTCAAATCTAAAATACCACAGAATGTATTCTGCTAAGGTTGATAAGTCTACAGGTATATTATGTGATCAGAGAGGAAAACTAACCGGGTTTTACACATCCAAAGAGTATCCGGAGACACTCAGAAGAGTAAAGTACTATGATCAAGAAAGTGATAGAACGTTTGTTTTCCTGACCAATAATATGGGAAATCACAGCTTCCCAGGTGGCACTTCTTTATAAGAACCGTTGGCAGATCGAACTCTTTTTCAAATGGATCAAACAGCATCTGAAAATTAAGTCCTTTTGGGGAATATCAGAAAACGCAGTTCGTATCCAGATATATTCGGCGATCACTGCATATTGCCTGGTGTCGATAATTGCCTCGGATCTGAAAACAAGCCGTTCAACCTACGAAATATTACAGGTAATCGGCATTTCATTACTCGACAAAACGCCTGTAAATGAGCTGCTTAAAATAATAGATTACAAAGATGTCAAAGAACTAAGTTATAACCAACTGTCACTCAGCTTGTTTTAAGTGGACAGTTATGATTATATATAGTTAAGATTAATAACACTAGATAATTACAGAAATGTGTTGCAGTCATTCATTTGAAGATCGGAAACCACTAGCCACAGAGGCTGATAAATTGGACCTGGAAATTATAAAGGGCATGAAGTTCTTTGACCCGCATGTTCACATGACGTCGAGGACAACTGATGATTACCAGGCTATGGCCGATGCAGGTATTGTGGCGTTGATAGAACCGGCTTTCTGGCTGGGCCAGCCCCGTACGGGTATTGACAGCTTCCGGGATTACTACAGCAGCCTGATCGGATGGGAAAGATTTCGATCTTCACAGTTTGGGATCAGGCATTACTGTACTATCGGACTTAACTCCAGGGAAGCCAATAATGAAAAACTGGCAGAAGAAGTTATGGAATTACTGCCTCTTTTTATTTATAAAGAAGGAGTTGTTGGGATCGGGGAGATCGGTTTTGACGATCAAACCGCTGCAGAAGAAAAATATTACCGGGCGCAGCTGGAGCTTGCCAAAGAATCCGGCCTCCCGGTACAGATCCATACGCCCCATCGCGATAAGAAAAGGGGAACACAACGCAGTATGGATATTGCGCTTGAGCATGGCCTGGATCCATATAAAGTAATTGTGGACCATAACAATGAAGAAACCGTGAAGGAAGTTCTTGACAGGGGATTTTGGGCAGCGTTTACGATCTACCCTTTCACTAAGATGGGAAATGAACGTATGGTGGAAGTAGCAAAAATGTATGGCCCTGACCGGATCATGATCAATTCGGCCGCCGACTGGGGGATCAGCGATCCCCTGGCGGTACCCAAAACCGCGGCACTGATGAAGATCAGGGGGATTAGCGAGGAGGCCGTAAAACTGATCACCTACAGCAATGCAATTACTGCATTTGCGCAAAGCGGCCAGATCGACGAAAAAGATTTTTCAGTGCAGGTCTCCGTAGATCAGAGCCAGAAGTTCGAGGGAAATACGATCCTGCGTGGAGGACAACAGCCCAAAACGGATAAGTCATCCATTATCATCAGTTAAGTTTGAGCAAGCTGAATACCTGTCTGCGTTTAATGCGTCCGGCGAATGTGGTAACATCCGTTGCTGACGTGCTTGCCGGTATTGCGATCTCCGGCTATTTTTTAAATGGGAACCTTCACTATTCTTACGTGATATTATTATGCATCTCTACTATGGGCTTGTATGCCGGAGGAATAGTATTCAATGATGTGTTTGATGCAGACCTTGACAAAATAGAACGGCCGGAGCGAGCTATTCCGGCGGGCTTGATCAGCGTCCGCGAAGCGACGATATTGGGAACCGTGCTTCTTTCGGCCGGAGTTATAGCTGCATTTTTTTTTGGTCTGCTCTCCGGGATAATTGCCATGTTTATCGCGGCAGCAGCCTTAATATATGATAAATTCAGCAAGCACCACTCGTTTATAGGTCCGCTGAACATGGGCCTGTGCAGGGGGTTAAACCTATTGCTCGGTCTCAGTATTCTATCCTATAGCCTGAATCAATGGTACCTGCTTGGAGTAATTCCCCTGATCTATATTTTTTCGATTACGATGATCAGTCAGGGGGAGGTTCATGGAGGAAGTAAAATTAACCTGTACAAGGGAGGCTATCTATACCTTGTGGTGATCACCCTTATCTTATTTATTTCGTTCACACAAAGGACCTGGGTTTTGACGTTAATTTTTCTCGTGCCCTTCGCATTTATGATACTTAAACCGCTTTTCAAGGCAATCGAAGAGCCGGTTGGCAAAAATATTGGTAAAGCAGTAAAGGCCGGCGTCATTTCACTGATCCTTATGGATGCAGCCTGGGCCGCAGCTTTCGGGTCCTTCTATGCCGCCTTATTTATCTCCTGTTTGCTGCCCCTCTCGATCTGGTTGTCAAAACGTTTTGCCGTTACTTAATGTACTCTTATCTTTATCACTTAAATATAGGCCCAGGCGGTTCTTAACCGGCACGGCCCGCTCTTGATATGGAATACCTTCAGCAGTCATTTACCGTAAAGTTTGAATATAATGTGTATTTCACTTCCGGGCTTTTTAATATCTCAAATTCGCTTTTTAACGACTTTCTGGCAGATACCGGTGCGGTGGAAATCCCGCGAAAAATACTGTTTGTAGTGGATCAGGGCCTCGTTAGCGCAGGCAATGACGTAGTCCGGGAGGTCACAGATTATTTTAAGGTATACGATACTGTACAGCTCATTCCGGAATTTATATTCGTCCCCGGAGGCGAAATGGTCAAGAATGACACCATCTATTTGGACAGCATTCTAAATGCGGTGAATATTCATGGTGTCGACAGGCATTCTTACATCGCCGCGATAGGCGGAGGCTCTGTTCTCGATCTGGCAGGTTATGCCGCGGGTGTATCGCACAGAGGGATAAAACATATCCGCATCCCCACCACGGTTTTATCGCAGAACGATTCCGGTGTTGGGGTTAAGAATGGGATCAACTATTTCGGGAAGAAAAACTTCCTCGGAACATTCGCACCTCCGGTAGCAGTATTTAACGATGAGCTTTTTCTCACAACACTCACAGACCGCGACTGGCGTTCAGGGATTTCAGAGGCAATTAAAGTTGCGCTGATAAAAGATCCGACATTTTTCAGCTGGCTGGAAGAAAACGCTCCTGCGCTTGTCTTACGCGATCTCAAGGTCATGAATTATTTGGTTCACCGATGCGCAGAACTTCATATGCAGCACATCGCCGGGCGCGATCCCTTTGAAACAGGCTCTTCGCGCCCACTGGATTTTGGTCACTGGAGTGCCCACAAACTGGAGCAGCTTTCAAATTTCGGGGTAATGCATGGTGAAGCTGTAGCAATGGGCATGGCTTTGGACACAGTATATTCAAACTTGTGCGGTCGTTTATCCGGAGAGGAAACAGGACGTGTTCTTGGCTTATTAAAAAAATTAGGCTTTGACCTCATTCATCCCCTCATGGAAGTTGAAGCGGAAAACAGCGCTATTTTACGTGGGCTGGAAGAGTTTCGCGAACATTTAGGCGGACGGTTAACTATCATGCTCCTGAATGAGATTGGAACGGGAATTGAAGTCCATGAAATCGACACGGAAATCTTAAAGCAAGCCGGGAAAAAACTTAAGAGTCACCTATGAAACTCGCTTCAGGACATTTAAGTTATTGTACAAATATTCATGCAGGCGAGTCATGGAAGGATCATTTTGAATCATTGAAGCATAACTTCCCGCTTATAAAAGCGCAGGTTGCACCGGGTCACGCTATGGGAATCGGACTGCGGCTTTCCAATGCCGCAAGTATCGACCTTCAAAACGATCGTAATCTTGAAGCATTTAAATTATGGTTAAGAGAAAATGATGCGTATGTCTTTACAATGAACGGCTTCCCTTTCGGGGATTTTCACCATGCGGTTGTTAAGGACCAGGTACATACCCCGGACTGGACTACTAATGAGCGCCTGGAATATACGCTGCGCTTGTTTGATATTTTAATAGAATTATTGCCCTACGGGATGAGCGGCGGAATATCGACTTCACCTCTTAGCTACCGGCATTGGTTCTCTACAGATGAATTGATAAAGCAGGCTGAGCGTATCGCTACTGTAAATATTATTTCAATAATAGAGAGATTATTTCGTATAAAGAAAGAAACGCAGGTTTCCATGCACCTGGATATTGAGCCTGAACCTGATGGACTCCTTGAAACAGGCGCCGAATTTATCCATTGGTTTGAGCATATTCTGTTACCGATGGCAGAGGCACAACTGCCCGGCAGGCTAAATATTAGTGTCCAGGAAGCCGGGGAATGTGTAAGGGAGCATATTTGCCTTTGTTATGATGTATGTCATTTTGCGATAGGTTATGAACCTCACCAGGACATTCTTAAAGAGCTGGCGGAAAAAGGCATACGTGTGGGGAAGATCCAGATCAGCGCTGCATTAAAGGCAGACCTACCCAGGGACAATGCCTTGCGTGATCGTGTTGCGGAAGAATTTTCCAAGTTTAATGAAACCACTTATCTTCACCAGGTCGTGGCAAGAAAGCAAAACAATGAGCTTCTCCGTTACCGGGATTTGCCGGAAGCTTTGTCAGATATTAACAATCCTTTGGCGCATGAATGGCGTGCTCATTTCCATGTGCCTGTGTTCTGCAAAGACCTGGGCTTATTAAAATCTACGCAATCAGATATTATTGAAGTGCTTCAACTTCAGAAGGGAAACGCTTTTACATCCCAGATGGAAATTGAAACTTATACCTGGGAAGTATTACCTGAAGCATTAAAGGTACCGATTGCGTTGTCGATCAGCAGGGAATTAAATTGGGTTAAAGGAATTTTAGATTCGTAGAGATGAATAAAACTGTGGTGATCGATGTGGTGGGACTTTCCTCCTCCGTGATAGGAGTGCATACTCCCTTCCTTAAAGATTATGTTTCCCGCAAAAATATGATCTCTATTGATCCGCTGCTGCCTGCCCTTACAACGTCGGCACAGTCGACCTACTTAACCGGAAAGTGGCCCTCAGAAACGGGGATAGTAGGCAATGGCTGGTATGACCATGAAGACTGCGAGATTAAATTCTGGAAACAATCTAACAAGCTTGTCGGGGGCGAGAAAATATGGGAAAAGGCAAAAAAGGAAGACCCATCTTTTACCTGCTCTAAAATGTTCTGGTGGTATAATATGTATTCATCAGTTGATTATGCAGTAACACCACGGCCGAATTACCTTGCCGATGGAAGAAAGATGCCTGATTGTTATTCGCATCCTGCCAGCTTGCGTGATACGCTGCAGGAAAAACTTGGACAATTCCCCTTATTTCAATTCTGGGGCCCAGGCGCAAATATAAGATCAACACAATGGATCGCTGATGCATCCATGCTTACGGATGATTTGCATGATCCCACGCTTACCCTCGTCTATTTGCCCCACCTGGATTATTGCCTTCAGAAATTTGGGCCGGACCTTTCAAATATTAGCAAAGACTTGAATGAGATCGACGACGTGCTGAGGCAACTTGTCACATTTTATGAAAGGAAAGGCGCCAAAGTTTTAATTCTTTCTGAATATGGCATAGCACCTGTCAATCATCCGATCCATCTTAACCGGCTTTTCCGCGAAAATGATCTTTTGGCTATCCGGATCGAACGGGGCCTGGAACTTTTGGATGCGGGTGCGTCGAAAGCGTTTGCAGTTGCCGATCATCAGGTAGCGCATGTATATATTAACGATCCGGCTGTTACAGAGGAGGTGAGGACCTTGCTTAAAAAAGTTTCCGGGATAGAGCTTATCCTAAACAAAGCAGAGCAGAAAGCCCATCACATCAACCATGAACGCTCCGGCGACTTTGTTGTAATGGCTGATAAAGATAGCTGGTTCACCTATTACTACTGGCTGGACGATGCCAGGGCGCCGGATTACGCACGCTGCGTTGATATTCATAAGAAGCCTGGTTATGATCCGGTTGAAATGTTTATGAGCTCGAAGCTCAGGGCCGGGTATAAGCTGCTCAGGAAGAAAGCCGGTTTCCGGTATGTTATGGACGTGATTCCATTGGATGCAACTTTGATTAAGGGCTCACATGGCCGAACGGGTGTGGAGGCGCAATACCGGCCCGTGCTCATATCCCACGAGAAGATAAACGCAGAAAGCATAGCGCCGACGGAGGTGTTTGACGTAATCTGGTCGGCTTTAAACAAAAGTTAGCTATATATGCTGACAGTATTTAAAAAATTACATTTCAAACCGGACTTTTTATTTTTTTTTGACAACATTTAGAAATCAACTCATTAAATCTATTATTAAAAATTCTTCCAATAGCTCACGATGCAAAAATTATTATTCCTTATTTTTTCAGTGTTAAGTATTGATGGGCTGGCTCAGACTGCCGAGCCTGCTTATGCGATAATTATTAAAGGCGGACACGTGATCGATCCGAGGAATAATATCAATGAAGTAATGGATGTTGCAATTAACAGGGAAGGTAAGATTGCGGAAGTAGCTAAAAATATTAATTCAGAATCTGCAACCAGGCTTGTAAATGCTAGAGGCCTCTACGTTACCCCGGGCATTATTGACATGCACACACATAATTTTGCCGGAACTGAGTCTGATAAGTATCTGAGAAATAGTTATTACGCAAACCAGCCAGATGGTTTTACCTTCCGCGTAGGTGTGACTACTGTAGTGGATGCCGGAAGCGCTGGCTGGAAAACTTTTGAAAAATTCAAAGATCAGACCATTGACCGGTCAAGGACCAGGGTGCTTTCATTTCTGAACATTGTTGGCGAAGGCATGACCGGCGGCCCCGGTGAGCAAGATAACGAGGATATGGATGCCCGCAAATCTGCGGAGATGGCTATGAAATATAAAGACCTGATCGTTGGTTTTAAAATAGCGCATTATAACAAACCGGATTGGGTGCCAATTGACCGTGCAATTGAAGCAGGAAAAATGGCCGGAAATATTCCGGTTATCGTTGATTTTGGTGGCGGCGGGCTTTCGCTTGAAGAACTGACGATGAGAAAATTCCGTCCCGGCGATATTTACACTCATACCTATGGCGGCGGGGGAGCCGGCCGGGAGGGGATCACTGATTCGGTAACTAAGCAACTCAGGTCTTTCGTTTTTGAAGCACAAAAAAGAGGAGTGATATGGGATGTGGGCCACGGCGCTGCCAGTTTCTCCTTTTCTCATGCAATACCCGCCAGCAAGGCAGGCTTCTGGCCTGACGTCATCAGTACGGATCATCACGGGGGAAGCATGAACTCGGCTATGAAAGATATCCTGAATGTGATGAATAAGATGATGGCCCTAGGTATGAATAGGACCGCGATTATAAATTCGGTTACCTGGAAACCCGCGCAGGTTATTCACAGGGAGCAGCTGGGCAATCTTTCTTTGGGATCTGAAGGGGATGTAACTATTCTCCGTATCCGTAAAGGGAAATTCGGTTTTTTTGATCAGATGGGCCAGAAGTTGCCGGGTAAGCACCGGTTTGAGTGTGAAGCAACTATTAAGGGAGGCAGGGTATTTTATGACCTGAATGGATTAACTACACCCGTTCCAAGGGTTGCCGGGGGACTGCCAGCTTTATAATAATTAAGAATTACGAATGGCGTGGAAAACAATGGAATTGGATGTTTTTCGTTAAATAACGATAGATAATTCTCGCTACAGGCTTAGTACATATGATCAAATTAACGCAATTTGTAGTTTTTATGGGGCTGGGTATACTTATGCTATCCTTCCGCACCAAATATGACACTGTTCAGAAACCCTGGAAAGCACCGGCCTCAGCCGATGCGCTTGTAAATCCTTACCTGATAGAGCCGTTAACTTTACCTCAGGGACAAGAGATTTACACCCTTTATTGTGCGTCCTGTCATGGTCGTCAAGGAAAAGCTGATGGAATCGCTGTGAAGAACCTTAAAATAAAGCCGGTTTCAGTCAATGATGCTCAATTCACAGCTCAAACCAATGGTGCTTTGTTCTGGAAGATCCGCGAAGGCCGGGGTGAAATGCCCTCTTTTAAGAAGATATTCTCTGAAGAGCAAAAATGGCAATTGGTTGAGTATATGAGGGATATATCGAATCCTTTTGATCAGCAGATGAATCCACTGAAATCTTTTGAGTAGTATGATTTAATGATATCGGGTAAAGTCCGCATATTTTCAGGGCTTCAATTCAAAATGGCTTTCGCTTCCTGTTTCCTGAAGCATCGTTAGTATTCCATGTTCCATTTGATTTTCTAATAGCCTAATTTTATTAATAAATCTGATCAGCATGAAAACGAACGTCAAATTTTTAACCTCAGCTCTGACACTCTTGATAGTATTCAGTGTGTTTAGTTTCAACCCTACTAACAGGCCTGATAACAGCGCTATTAACGAGCATGGAAGTTTGAGCAGGGCAGCGTAGAGCAGGTTTTGATATTTTCTGATGGCTATTTCATGCATACTACGTTCGATAAGACGAATAAGAAGTTTATTGGAAGCAGGGGCGGAGCGTATAAGTTCTCGGGAAATGATCTGGCGGCCTCTATTGAGTTTAATACTCAGAATAAAGATCAGATCGGACAGCAGATCAACTATAAATTCAGCGCTAAAGATAAGAAACTGACTACTGATCTCAGTGGGAAAGCTGAAAGCTGGTCTATGCTCGATAATGGCACGGGAGCCATGGCAGGCACCTGGAGAAGCTCTGGCCGCATGCAGGATGGAAGGGTTGTTTTAAGTCCGCCGCGTGCCCGTAAAACATTTAAGATCCTTACAGGAACAAGATTTCAATGGTCCGCTATCAATGCTGAAACCAAAGAGTTCTTTGGAACTGGCGGCGGCACTTATACGTTTGCCAATGAAAAATATACTGAGAACATCGAATTCTTTTCGAGGGACAGCAGCAGGGTCGGAGCAACTCTCACCTTTGACGGTAAAAGAGATGGCGACTTATGGCATCATTCGGGCAGGAGCTCTAAAGGAACCCCTATTTATGAGATCTGGAAGCTGGAGCCAAAGCAATAGAAATGTTTAGACAACTGCGAGCTGCTGCATTATAGGTAAGCTAAAAACTTCTTTGGCATTTTTAAGCTTCTAATTTTCACACCTAAACCCGAAATATCACGTATAAGCATATAGCAAGCCTAACAAGCGTTAATTAACCCGGGTTGAATTCCAACAACTAATGTTAACAAACTGTTATTCGGTGAGCATTGCTGTTACTGAAGACTTTAGCTCCGTTGGATTAAAAGGCTTTTTGAAAAAGCAATCGGCCTGGAAAGGCATACCTTGCACGATAAGATCCAGATTGTCTGCCCCTGAAATAAGAAATACAGGGGTGTTTTTGTAGAATATATTTGTTTTTAAGTTGCGAATCAGAGCAGCTCCATCAATGTAGGGCATCTCAAGGTCTGAGATTATTAAAGCGGGATCGTTCCCTTCTTCAAGCCATTTTATTGCGTCTGCACCATTTTCCTTCACGACTATTTCATAGTCATTAGATAAAATAAAGTTGATAAGCTTCGAGATGGTTAAATCGTCGTCAACAACAAGAATCTGTTTTTTCATTGATTTAAATTTGGGATTCTCTAATTATAATTAAATTTCTTCAAACGACTATTTCATACCCTCCCAGGGATGTGAATGGTTAAATTTTATCAAGGGTTAACTGACCTGACAGATTAGCTCAATGCTAGTGCCAAAGTTGGGTGACCTCTAAAACCCAGAATTTTCGGGATTATAAAAAAATATCAATCCGTTCAAGGGGAAATAACTCCACGAACTGGGAAAAATATTAGCCAATAGTGAGGGGAATTAACCAGTCACAACTTAAATCAAGATACTACTTCAAGATAGGATAAGTGCTGTTAATATGATGTTCTGCAGTAACAGTTACTCAATGGTTGGATTTTATAGGGTGTTTAAAAAAATAGCTCTTTACAGAAAATAAAAATCCCTGTAAACAGGATGAACCAGCCAAATATCTTTTTTATTTTATGGCCAGGCAATCTGCCTGATAGCCAGTGACCAATAAACGAACCTGAAATTCCTAAGATCGTAATGCTTAACAGATCAGTCCAGACAATGGTATAATGCTGCACATCACCCAGGAAACCTACGAGTGAATTCAACGCGATGATTACAAGAGATGTTCCGATTGCAGTCTTGATATCTAACGAAGCATAAAAAATAAGTGCAGGAATGATAATAAACCCACCGCCCGCACCGAGTAAACCTGAGACAAAACCCACTGAGATCCCAAGCACCACAAGACCCTGGGTTTCAGGAAGTACCGGCCTGCTTATTTCCCTTGGCTTAAGCATCCCGATAGCCGCCGAGATCATTAGAAGAGAAAACAGTATCAACATGAGCGGGCCTTTTTGAATTCTTATCCACTCATTCTGAAATATGAGGTCGGGTATGTATGGAATAAAAAAATTTCGAAGCAAATAAACTGTTAGCAGGGAAGGGAGTCCGAACTTTAGTGCAACCCTGAAATTAATTTCTTCTTTATTCCATTTTTGAAAAACTCCCGCAGCGCTTGTCATTCCTACAATAAAAAGCGAATACGCCGTAGCTAGCATAGGCTCTATATGGAAAAGATAAACAAGAA
Source organism: Daejeonella sp. (assembly GCA_037719315.1). Lineage (GTDB taxonomy): Bacteria > Bacteroidota > Bacteroidia > Sphingobacteriales > Sphingobacteriaceae > Daejeonella. The sequence continues at coordinate 24,211 of JBBJNR010000025.1, read as the reverse complement.
TAGGTATGGTTAATACAGAGCCACCTCCACCGATCAGCCCCAGTGAAATTCCTATAAATACAGAAGCAATATATCCGGCTATTTCCATCCTGATGCTCGACGTAAAGATGGGAAAGAAAAATGTCTTGTTAGCTGACTATGCCGATCAGTCGTCCGGGTCTTTAATTGTGTCCAGTTTTCATGAATTAAAATTCATATGTATTGAAATTCTTACAACCGCTAACTAATTGTGTACCAGTGCTGTGAAAATAAATAAATAAAAATCATGCGTCATGTCCACCAAAGCGATATTTTAATTTCAAAAATCCCCGGACAGTTAAAATTGAAAATTTATAGAAAAATCTGGCTTGGTTTTCGACGACACCCACTATATAAAATCAACTATTATGGTTAGGAGTAAAATAACTGCAATTAGAAACTGGATCAACAAGATGGGATTTGAGCTTATTAAATCCCAGGTAGTTAATGACAGGTCCACTAAAATAAATTACTATAGTTTAGGTAGTTTCGGAATTTACGAAGAAATATCCAAAGGTATAAAGGGTGGAAAAAAAATGGCAAAAGATAAGCTAAGGTTTATCTCCTGGACTCCATGGGGCATTGATTTTGAAGTAAATTCTGTTAACGATCTGAGCAAAGCTTACCAGAATTCAATAAGCTACAATCCGGATGTGGTATTAACTTAACGGACTTACAAATTTTTAACCCCGTTTTTCTGGATAAAGTCTGATAGCTCATCGATCGGGTGTTTCAATATTTTACCTACCCTGATCTGATGTTTCTGGCAAACTTCATTTAACACATCTCTGAAATGATGGGCTATGGAGCCCACAAAATGACAAACCAGCGCTTTGCAATCCGGGTATGATCTAATAATCGTTTCAACAAATTCTTCAAATCCCTTGTTCAGGAGTTCTATGATAAAAGGATGATCAGCGTGTTCGCTCATAAACGGAGTAAATGACGCCAGAAAGGAGTTTGGAGAGGGCCGCTGATAAATTCTTTTTATCACAGATTCCTTATCAATCTTATATTTTTTTTCAAAGGCAGGGCTTAATTCCGGAGGCATTGTGTCATACAAGAAGTGAGTAATTAACAGCCTTCCGAAGTAAGTCCCGGAACCTTCATCCCCCAGGATATATCCCAGGCCATGCTTGCTTTCGTGGATTTTTGTTCCGTCAAAATAAGCAATATTTGAGCCTGTACCCAGAATGCAGCAAATGCCCGGCGACGATCCGCAGGTGGAATAAACAGAAGCGATAATATCAATATCCACACTAACGAAGGCATTCTTAAATACCTTGGAAAGTGCATTCGAAATGATCTCGCGGCGGTCAGGACTGGAGCATCCTGCGCCAAAAAAATAGATCTCTTTTACACCATGTATGTGCTCCTGAATTTCCGGGGCGTTTTGAAATATCTGGATAATATCGGTTTCAGACAAAAAAAAAGGGTTTATACCTTTAGTTCTGAAATGAATTTTTTGATTATCGGATCGTGTTAGTATCCAGTCGGCTTTGGTGGAGCCACTGTCAGCAACTAATAACATAGTATTTTTTAAATTTCTTCAAGTATCTGATTAGTCAGGGGCTTTCCTATAAATTTAGATACAAGGTGGTTTTCATTTATCTTTTTTATATCCTTCGGATCCAGGGAAGAAGAGAGTACAAAGATCTTGATTAACTCAGGTTTTAAGTTGGGAAGTTCCAGTAGGGATTTCAAGAATTCAAATCCGTTCATGATGGGCATTCTGAGATCCAGAAAAATAACTTCCGGAACGTTGTCCCCCGTCATTAATGACTCCCGTAAAAATTCGAAAGCTTTTTCAGGTGAATCTATTACAGTAATATTCTCCGCGTAATTCGCATTGCCTAATATCTTGCGATTAATCAAGTTATCAATATGATTGTCATCTATAAGAAGGACATTTTTATATTTGAAGGCATTCATCCAATCAAAAATACTAAATCTTTACACTTTAGCAAATATCGCGGATTTAGCATCTAGCGAAGGGCTAGCGCTCCTGCCAGTTGCTGCAGAGAAATTTCTGCCAGTTTAGCCTCATATTGGGCATTTGTGTAACGCGCGCTTGCATCGATATAATTCCTCTGCGCCTCCCTGAATTCCAGCGGTGCAACACTTCCCAGGCGGAACTTTTCCACAGTAATTTCCAGGTTCTGCCGGGCAACTTCCAGGTTTTCCCTTTCCAGCCGTACCAGCTCAAGGTTTGTTTGGAACGTTTGATAAAAGGACGTTAATTGAGCCGAGATATTTTGATTTATTTTATCGAACTGGAGCTGGGAATTGTCAATCTCGATCAAGGCATTTTTTTCATTTCTTTTCTGAAGAAACCCGTTAAATATATTAACTGAGGCACTCAAGCCATAATTCAGGCCCCTGCCGACCGAACTCTGCGCAAATCCTAACTCTGACGTAGATTTATTGAAATTATAGCCCGAATTTACCGAGACGACAGGATAACGTCCGGCCTTTACCTGTTTCAAATTTAACTCTGCAATACGCCTGCTTACCAAAGCCGACTGCAGCAAAGGATTTTGAAGCTCCGCCGCTTTCCGGAGATCATTGAGCTCAAGGTTATTTTGAATGATAATCGTATCACTAACGGTAAAGTCGGTTGAAATTTCTCTTGCCAGCAATTCATTAAGCCTTATTTTGATTCCCCGGTAAACATCAACCTGGCGCAGTAGGTTAGTAGTATCTGTATTCAGATCTACACTTGCTGCCAGCACTTCCAATTTTGCCGCTCTTCCGATAAGATACCTGCTCTGGGAGTTCTTTAGCCTTAACCGTGAGATGTCTACGGCCCCGCTTAATGCCTTGATCTGTTGCTGCTGCTGCACGAGGTTATAATAGTTGTTAACCACGTCGGCAAGCGTGTTCTGCACAATAACTTTAAAGTTACCTTCGCCAAGGTTCTGCAGCTCTTTTAGCTGGTCATACCTGGCGAACATGCCAAATCCGTCAAATACCTGCCAGTTTAATACCGGGCCATAAGAAAGATTGGAGTTCCTTGCACCGTTCCTTTCCTGTGACTGCCCGCTCGATAGCGTCTGCTTTGTATTGGAAACTGTCTTATTCGTGTTAAAATTCCCCGTCACAACCGGGAGCATTCCTGCGTTTGCGCGGCTGACGTTATTCCTGGCGATTTCTATATCGTTCCTTGTCAGCTTGATATCGTAATTGTTTTCGAGCGCCAGCTGCACCGCCCTCTCGAGGGTAAGTACCTCTTGTGCCTTGCTTTGCATTGAGGTAATTAAAACAACGATCAGATATAGGATAGTTCGGTTAAACTTCATTATTACATATTATGTTTCATGACTAAACGGGTATCAGGTATGGGCCAGTTCCAGTTTTTCAGCTTTTTTATCGCTCTCTTCCCGGATCTGAGGGAGCGGCTTATGCTTCCTGCACCACATAGAATAGATTGCCGGGATTACATACAGACTCAGAATGAGTGAGAATAAAGTACCTCCGATAATAACAATTCCCATGCTCATCCTGCTTTTTGCAGCCGCTCCAAGGGCCAGGGCTATGGGTAACGCTCCAAGAGAAATAGCAAGGCTTGTCATTAATATAGGCCTTAAACGTGCAACAGACGCCTCAACGATAGCCTTATTTACAGGCATACCGTTCTCTTTGAGCTGATTGGCAAACTCAACGATAAGAATTCCGTTCTTCGTGACCAGCCCAATGAGCATGATCGTACCGATCTGGCTGAAAATATTCCATGTCTGGCCAAATAGCCATAAGGATAAAAAAGCACCGGCAACGGCCATCGGGACAGTAATAATGATGATCAAGGGATCGATAAAGCTTTCGAACTGCGCTGCAAGGATCAGATAAACAAGTATCAGGGCCAATGCGAAGGCAAAGAGCGTATTTGATGAGCTTTCCTCGAAGTCACGTGATTCGCCCCCGAGCGCGGTTGAAAATGTGTCATCCAGCACCTTATCGGCAATCCCCTCCATCGCAGCTATACCATCACCTATGCTCTTGCCCGGCGCCAGTCCCGCAGACACAGTAGCTGAAAGAAACCTGTTGTTATGATAAAGCTGAGGGGGGCTGCTTCGTTCTTGTATACTTACCAGGTTATCGAGCTGGATTAACTGGCCCTGGTTGTTCCTTACGAACGTAGAGGTAAGGTCCAGCGGATCATCCCGGTCTGATTTAGCGTATTGCCCTAAAACTTGGTATTGCTTCCCATTCATAATGAAATAGCCGAATCGTTGTCCGCTTAAAGCAAGTTGCAGCGACTGGGCCACATCAAGTACTGATACCCCGAGACTTTGCGCCTTATCCCTGTCAATAGAAACATTAATTTCAGGCTTGTTAAACTTCAGGTTCACATCCGTGCTTGAGAAAGTGGGATTCTGTGACGCCTGGCTCATAAACTGAGGGATCTTCTCCTGCAATTTTTCGAAGTTTGGTGCCTGGATAATAAATTGAATAGGTAATCCGCTTCTTCTGCCGACTGATATGGTTGGTTGTTCGGTTACAAGTGTTCGCCCGGCGGAGTATTTTTTGGTCATCCTGCCCAGCGAATTGACGATATCTTTCTGGCTGCGCGTCCGGTCTCCCGGATCAGTTAATGCCAAACGCATAAAACCTGAATTGGCAGATCCGCCACCACTGAAACCGGGAGATGTGTAAACTATGTTCACCGTTTTCTCCGGAACAGAATCATTCACCAGTTTTGCCAGATCAAGCATAAATCTGTCCATATATTCAAAAGTGGCTCCTTCAGGGGCGCTTGTCTGAACACTGATAAAGCTCCTGTCATCATATGGTGCCGTTTCTTTCTGCAGCACAAACCAGAATAATGCGATCAGTCCGATACACGCAGCGATAATGGGGAAGGTCATCCACCGTTTCTTCATGAAACTCTCAAGAGTGTCCGAATAGCCGGTGGTCATTTTAACAAAATATGGTTCGGTCAGGTTATAGAATTTCGATTTTTTCTGGACCCCGCCTTTCATCAGGTAAGCGTTCAGCATCGGGGTAAGCGTAAGGGATACAAATGCCGAAATAAGGACTGCTGCGCCTATAACAATACCAAACTCCCGGAAAAGCCTGCCTACAAAGCCTTCAAGAAATATAACCGGAAGAAATACAGCAGCCAGGGTGATGGAAATTGAAATTACAGCCATGAAGATCTCGTTGGAGCCTTTAATTGCCGCCTCAAATGGCGACATTCCCTCCTCAACCTTTTTGAAAATATTTTCGGTTACCACTATCCCGTCATCAACCACGAGCCCCGTAGCCAGCACAATCGCCAGAAGGGTAAGAACATTTACGGAGAATCCAAAAATGTACATAATAAAGAATGTTGCGATCAGCGACACAGGAATGTCGATAAGAGGCCTGAATGCAATACTCCAGTCCCTGAAAAACAGGTAAATAATCAGGATGACCAGGATGAGGGAGATAAGTATAGTTTCTGCAACCTCAATGACAGAATTTTTGATGAAGATGGTGTTATCAATTGCCAGACTTAGGGTAATATCTTTTGGAAGCTCTTCGAGGATCTGTTCATAACGTTGATTTACTAAGCTCGATATTTCGAGATAATTACTTCCTGGCTGCGGACTTATCGCCAAACCGATCATCGGCGTGACCGACTCCCGCATAATGCTCTCCATATTTTCGGGTGCCAGAAGTGCTTCCCCTACATCGCTGAAACGGGTGATCCGGTTTGAATCGGTTTTGAGGATCAGGTTATTGAACCCCTCGACTGTACTCAGGTTACCTATGGTCTTGATCCCCAGCTCGGTATTATCGCCGGTTAGTTTTCCGGATGGCAGCTCCACGTTCTCCCGGGCAAGGGCATTCCTTACATCCAGGGGGGTAAGACCGTACGCAGATAGTTTATTCGGATCAATCCACAAACGCATTGCATACCTTTTCTCACCATAAATGTTTAGGCTGCTTACACCTGGTATAGTTTGAAAGCGGGGCACAATCACATTATCCGCATAATCACTTAGGCTTAGCGCACTCCGTGTATTGCTTTGCATGGTAAAGATCATGATGGGTTGCGAATCGGCATCCTGTTTGGATACCACTGGCGGTGCGTCTATATCATCCGGCAAGCTCCTGGCGGCCTGGGACACCTTGTCTCTTATATCATTCGCTGCTTCTTCCAGGTTTTTATCCAGGGTAAATTCAACGGTTATACTACTCGATCCCTGGCTGCTTGAAGAGGTAATGTTTCGGATGCCATCAATAGAGTTAAGGGCTTTCTCCAACGGCTCCGTGATCTGTGATTCGATCACATCTGAGTTCGCGCCGGAATAGCTTGTCCTCACAGAAATTATGGGAGGGTCGATAGACGGGAATTCACGAATTCCCAGAAAGGTAAAACCAATAATTCCGAATAGTACCAGAACAAGGTTCATGACAATGGTCAGTACAGGTCTTTTTATGCTCGTGGATGATAAACTCATACCTGTTAATTTTTTGCAATTTTAACTTTTACCGGGCTGTCGGGCTTGAGGGCCATTATTCCTGTAGTTAACAGGGTATCACCAACACTTAAGCCTGAAATTACTAATACCTCCTTCTCCGTACGGTTGCTTGTTTCAATCAGTACCTCTGTTGCCTTCCCATTCCTGCTGACGAATACCTTTTTCCCTCGCTCTACCGGTACTATCGCTTCTGATGGGATCAGTAAGGCATCGGTTATAGTGGCCAATGGCACATCAACCTTAGAAAACGATCCAGGGAGCAGGTCTCCGGATGGATTGGCTGCACGGGCGGCAATTTGGAGGGTACGGGAGCTTACACTTATACCTGGTTCTATTGCATATACCCGGGCCCGATAATTTTTTTCTGATCCGGCTACAGTAAACTCAATCTCTGCCCCTGTCCTCATTTGCTGGGCGTATTTTTCCGGCACAGAGAAAATGACCTTGACGGGATCCGTACTAATAAGGCTGGCAACAACCATGGAAGGTGTTAAGTATCCGCCCGAGGAAACTGTCCGGAGGCCAATTTTTCCACTAAACGGGGCTACTACAACCGTTCTTGATATCTGGGCCCGGATCAGTTGCGAGGCAGCCTGCAGTGCCCTTTTATCGGCGAGCGCGATATCGTACTCTTCTTTACTTATTGCCTCTTTTTTGAGCAGCATCCCGGCACGGTACTCGGTTTCAGATGCCAGTTTCTCACGGGTAAGAGCCTGTGAAAGCTGCGCCTGAAGCTCTATGTCGTTGATTTTGAGAAGCGCCTGGCCCTTTCTGACGGTGCTGCCCTCTTTAAAATACAGGCCCTTTATAATTCCTGATACTTCTGACCGTATTTCAATCTGCTCATTGGCTTCTATTGACCCTGTTACCGATAGGGAATTGGTAAAGTTGGTGGACCGCACAATAATTCCATTTACAGGAACGGGAGCCCCGGGACTGCCTCCGGCGCGCCCGCCCCTTGCACCCGGATCGTCTTTCTGGCTATTAGCTTTAATGCGGTAGGCAACAAAGGCGCCAAAAAAAAGTACTAATAGTGTAAATACAATATACTTGGTCTTCATATTTTTTAATTATAAATTAATATCTGCACCTTGGATAAGGTATATTCGAGGTTAGCTGCTGCGTTAAGCCAGTTCTGCCTTTCTGTGTTGCGCTGCCCCTGTCTGCAAGGGTGCCTTCCTTCATCTGTATCAATACCAGGTATTTATGCTGAAGTATTAATAAAGAAGCTCCAGTGATGAAACCCGCAAAAACTAAATCGTTTGATTCCTGTCTATAGATAGACTGGCAAGCTTTTAGAAAGTTTAACAAGTATTATTTGATCAAATGTTAAAGTTCGGGCGAGACGCTCTTCCATAATTATACAAAACTATTTGTATAGTTTTAAATTAGAGTGTTGTAGCAACTATTTTACAGCCTGCATGTAAGCGTTAATTTTAGTGCCTGCGCATAATTGTTAATTTTGCACTTCTATGGATAATTTGAAACTCACAACCTTTTTTGTTTTTATGGCAATTATTACAAACGCAGCGGATGCTCAGGAGAAAATTGCTTTCAAAGTTTCGTTTTCTGAGCCACAGGCTCATTATGCCGATATCGAAATGGAAATTTCAGGGGTAAAAGCGGCTGAGATCGATCTGAAAATGCCCGTTTGGGCGCCCGGCTCGTACCTTATCAGGGAATTTGCGAAAAATGTAGAGGAATTCGAAGCTTCAGGCACAGGAGGAAAAAAATTAGTTGCCGGTAAAATTAATAAGAACACCTGGAGGATCAGAACCGATAAAAATTCATCCCTGAAGCTAAGCTACAGGGTATATTCGTTCGAAATATCTGTCAGGACCAGTTTTGTCGACGATTCGCATGCCTTTTTGTCGCCAACCGGGTTATTTCTTTATCCCGCTGGAAAACTGAACATGCCGTCTACAGTAACTATTATCCCGCATAAAAACTGGGGTACGATCTCGACAGGGCTGGAAAAAGCTGCGGGAAAGGAAAATACATTTACCGCACGCGATTTTGATATTCTCTACGATTCACCGATCGAAGTAGGAAACCAGGATGTGTTTGAGTTCATGGCATCAGGGGTAAGTCACGAAGTAGCCATGTATGGAGGCGGAACATACGACAAAGAGGCACTGAAGCGAAATATGGGGAAAATTGTTCATGAGCAAACAAAAGTATTCGGTGTTAATCCCAATAAACGCTACGTATTTATAGTACATAATTTTAATGCAGGAGGGGGAGGGCTTGAGCATTTAAATTCTACCGTTCTGGGAGCCTCCAGAGATGGGTATAGCACAGCAGCTGGTCAGTTGAAGTTCTTAACTCTGGTTTCACACGAGTATTTCCACTTGTGGAATGTTAAACGCCTGCGCCCGGTAGCCCTGGGGCCATTTAATTACGACGAAGAAAATTATACCAGCAATTTGTGGATCGCTGAAGGGTTTACAGCCTATTATCAGGATGTTTTTATTCAAAGGGCCGGCCTGATTACCCCGGACGCATTTATCGCCAAGCTGGCGGCATCTATCAGTTCTGTTGAGAACCAGCCAGGCAATAAAATACAGCCAGTCAGTGAAGCAAGCTTTGATGCCTGGATCAAGCAATACCGGCCTAACGAGAACTCTCCTAATTCGACCATCTCATATTACAGCAAAGGCTCATTGATCGCGCTTATTATGGATCTTGATATCATCCATTCCACGCAGGGCAGATCCGGACTGGATGAATTGATGAAAGCAATGTATGATGAGTATTATGTGAAGCAGAAGCGTGGCTATACTGATGGTGAATTCAAAGCAATGGCCGAAAAAATAGCGGGGCATTCCTTCAGTCCGGTTTACGATGACTATATAAATGGAATTAAAACTATTGATTACGCTAAATACCTGGCTTATGCCGGTCTTATGATAAAAGATGATGATGCCGCAGGCAACGAAGCATTTCTGGGTATTACAGGTTCTTTAAGCGAAGGTAAAATGTTCATAACTCAGGTTGCCCGTGGAAGCGCCGCATGGAAGGAAGGGCTGAATGTTAACGATGAGATCCTGTCTGTAAATGAATACCAGGTCAATAAAACCAATACAGGCTTCGGCGAAATGCTGAAGTACTTAAGTAAAAAGCAGGCAGGGGACAAAGTAAAGGTTTCAATAAACCGGGATGGTTTGGCGAAAGTCATTGAGGTATCGCTTGGTAGAAATCCCGGCCTGCGGTACAGTATAACACCCAGTGAAAACGCCAGCGCAGCCCAGCTCGCTGTGCGAACGAGGTGGTTGAAACTTTAAAAGCCAAGGGTTTATTTAAGCAAAAAATCGGTGTATAAACATGTTTACTTATAATCTTCTACGTCAAGCCTCTCTTCACAAAATCCGTATTCATGTTCCTGGTTGGAACAAACGATCACGAGACGTTCTGAAGAGAACTCTTCGACCAGAGAAAGATACCATTGCACTCCCTGCCAATCGAGGTTGGAGGTTGGCTCATCGAGCAAAAGAACTTGGGTATCTGAACAAAAAGCCAAGGCAAGCTTAACCCTCTGTTTCATTCCGGATGAGAAATTCTTAATCGCCTTATGCTCGGAATGCTGCAATCCCAGGAGAGATATCATGGATCGCTTGTTATATCCATCCCGGTAGTTTTTAAATTGGAAATGAAAATCTATATGTTCAGATAACGAAAATTCTTCGATCAGCTCAAGGTAAGGAGCAGCGATAGATAAATCCCGGAACACGCGCTCAATATCTACCGCACGGTCGTCTCGAAAATAAGAGACTTTGCCCTCCGAGCTGCTAAGGCTTCCCGAAATTACCTTCAAAAGCGTAGATTTTCCACTTCCGTTAGCTCCAAGTATTGCATACGACCTCCCGCTGTCAAAAACACAATTAACATTCCTGAAGATCCATTCACGGTTAAAACGCCGGCCGGTTTGTTCAAGGATTATCTTCATGCGGTTAATTACGGATTAAAAATTACGGGTTACGAATTTTCCAATGAATTTAAACGCAAACGTCAACCGGATTTATACGCCACTTCCGAAGCCTTTCATAACACCGCGGTTGGAATTCCGGATAAAGTCAAGGATCTCATCCCTTATTTCCGTGGGCTCACGTTCAGTTTCAATAATATCCAATGCCCGGGAGATATTGAATTTTTTCAAAAATATTGTTCTGTAAATATCCTGAATTTCGTAGATCTGCTCAGAAGAAAATCCCCTGCGGCGTAATCCAACCGAATTTATTCCAACGTACGCTAGTGGTTCACGACCGGCTTTGGTGTAGGGTGGCACATCCTTACGGACAAGAGAACCACCCGAAATAATGGAATGGGCTCCAATAGATACAAACTGGTGAACGGCTGAAGCTCCGCCAATGAATGCAAAATCCTGAACTTCAATATGGCCGGCCAGCTGAACGGAATTGGCAATGATCACATTATTGCCAATAATACAATCATGGGCAATATGAACGTAAGCCATCAAAAGGCAGTTTGAACCGACTGTTGTCGTGTTCTTGTCCAGTGCTGTTCCTCTATTCAGCGTTACGCATTCGCGGATGATGGTGTTGTCTCCCACGGTTACCGTTGAGGCTTCTCCATTATACTTCAGATCCTGCGGAGGAGCAGAAATTACAGCCCCCGGAAAGATGCGGCAATTTTTTCCAATCCGCGCCCCATCCATAATGGTTACATTAGATCCTATCCAGGAGCCTTCGCCAATAATAACATCCTTATAGATGGTTACAAATGGCTCGATCACCACATTTTCATCAATTTTCGCCTGTGGGTGGATGTATGCTAGGGGCTGGATCATAGACTTGCTTCGCCCTCTTTAACTCTGACAATTTGTGCCATCATTTCGGCCTCTACCACAACCTTTTCGCCAACCATTCCTACGCCCTTCATTTGGCAGATACCTCTTCTTATTGGCTCCATCAGATCACATCTGAAAATGATCGTATCCCCTGGCAATACCTGCGCACGGAACCTAACTTTATCGATCTTTAAAAAATACGTCAGGTAGTTTTTCGGATCCGGCACGGTACTCAATAATAAAATTCCCCCCGTTTGTGCCATCGCCTCGATCTGAATTACCCCCGGCATCACCGGAGCACCAGGAAAATGGCCCTTGAAGAATTCTTCATTCATCGTCACGTTTTTCACACCCACGACGTATGTTTTGGACAGCTCTAATATCTTATCAATAAACAAAAAAGGCTGCCGGTGGGGAAGCATGTTCATGATCTGAACCACATCGTACAAAGGGGTAGCGTTTGGATTATAGATCTGAACATGTTTTTTGCTCTTCTCCTTTTTTATATGTGCTTTGATCTTCTTCGCAAAAGCAATGTTAGCAGCATGCCCGGGCCTTGCAGCCATAATATGGCCTTTTAACGGAACTCCAACCAGAGCCAGGTCACCGATCATATCCAATAATTTATGGCGGGCGGGCTCATTTTGATGGCGAAGCTCTATATTATTAAGTATACCTTCCTTGGCTACGTCAATGTCATCCCGCTTAAAAAGCTTAGCCAGGTTCTTTAATTCTTCCCGGCTAACCTGCTTATCTACCACAACAATGGCATTATTGAGGTCGCCGCCTTTGATCAGATTATGCTTAAGCAGCATTTCCAGCTCGTGCAGGAAACAAAACGTGCGGCAGGACGCTATTTCTTTTTTAAATTCAGAGATCGTAGTGATCGCCGCATGCTGGCTTCCAAGAACCGGGGAGTTATAATCGATCATGCAGGTAAACCGGTAGTCATCTAAAGGCATCGCTACCATCTCAACCTTGCGGTCTGGCTCTGAGTAATGAATGTTATGAGGTATGGTATAATATTCCCGGTAGGCTTCCTGTTCAACGATCCCAGCCTTTTCAAGAGCCTCGATAAACATTATGGAACTTCCATCCATGATCGGGGTCTCAGGCCCGTCGAGCTCAATAACAATATTATCGACTTCTGCGCCAACAAGGCTCGCCAGAACATGCTCGACGGTATTGACACTTGCTCCATTCTGTGAGATGGTTGTTCCTCGGGATGTATCCGTAACGTTGTCTACGTCCGCATCAACAACCGGTGAACCTGGCAGGTCTATCCGCTTAAATTTATATCCATGATTTTCAGGGGCCGGCTTGAATGTCATGGTAGCCAGCTGGCCGGTATGCAGACCAACTCCTGTAACAGAAATCTCAGATTTAATGGTTCTTTGTTTTACATTCATAGCATCATGTCAGCCAGCGTCCTGGGCTGATTATTTTATTAGGTCTTTAATGATCTTTTCGAGCTCTTCGATCTTCTTTTGCATGTCCGGCAGCTTTTTCATGATCACCTGAACTTTTAAAGATTCCCTGTATGTACTTAAAGGAACACCGTTCCAGCTCATATTCTCCTCTTTAATAGAGTTATTTACCCCGGACTTAGCCCCGATATTAGTTCCATTTGCGATAGAAATATGGCCTACAATGCCCACTTGTCCCCCTATAATACAATTGTCCCCGATTTTTGTGCTGCCCGAAATACCAGTTTGAGCGGCTATCACCGTATGGGCACCAATTTCAACGTTGTGAGCTATCTGTATCAGGTTGTCCAGCTTCACTCCTTTACGAATAATCGTTGAACCCATCGTTGCACGGTCAACCGTAGTGTTTGAGCCGATCTCTACATCTTCTTCAATGATCACATTCCCGATCTGGCTTACCTTACGATAAGTGCCTGCCCCATCAGGAACAAATCCAAAACCATCTGCGCCAATGATCGCACCAGAATGTATTGTGCTGCTGTCGCCAATCTCGCAATTGAAATAAACCTTTACACCTGCATAAAGGGTTACATTTCTCCCTATGGTTACATTGTCGGCAAGGTAAGTATTGGGATATATCTTGCTTCCGTCCCCCACTGTAACATTTGGTCCGATATATGCAAAAGCACCAACGTATACGTCTTTGCCTAATTTAGCAGTCGGATGAATAAAGCTGTACTCTTCTAAGCCGTTCTTATTCGATTTTATCATCTCATCGTACCTTCCCAGCAGAACTGAAAAAGCGCTGTAAGCATTTTTAACCCGGATTAACGTTGCCTGAACAGGCTGCGCAGGGACGAAATTTTCATTTACGATGATTACAGATGCCTGGGAAGTATACAAATACTGCTCATACCTGTCATTCGCGAAAAACGAAAGTGATCCTTTTTTTGCATCCTCGATCTTTGCCAGCTGGTTCACTGCGACTTCAGGATCACCCTCTACAGTCCCCTCAAGTAATATTCCAATCTGATGTGCAGTTAATTGCATTCGGCAAATTTAGATGTTATAAGTTAACGAACAAATTTTGTACTTATTAGCTATTTTAAGTATGACCCGTTTTTAATTAATTAGTTTCACCTCCTTAAGGTAGCAAAGAATATGTTTCTGAACAGTACGCACCAGCGCTTCCAGGCTTGAGTTATCTGATGCGGTTGTGATATCCTGAATAGATCCATCCTTCATTAATATTTTTATGCTCCCGTCCCCAACGCTGTATGCGTTATTCCTTATCGTATCAGTAAATACGAAATACGAAGTATCATCCTCTTCAATTTCGAATTCATCGGTAGCATTTTCTGCAAGGTCATTAATCTTTTCCAGTGAAGGCGGATCATTGGTGATCTCAACCTGGTAAAGGTTGCGCTCAATCAGATGCTTGCATAACGTTGATAAGATGAGGTCATCATCATCTGCCCAGACCTTTATGGAGGTAAATATGTCATTATCGTCCAGTTTTGTAAACCAATCCACATTTCGCGGATTGTTTCTGAAATCTTCCCTTGTTATCGAGTTATTCAGGAAATAAGCAAAACACGGACTTGCGAATAATTTTCTTCCTTCATCCGACAATTCCTTTGCCCTCTCAAGAATCTTCACGAGCATCTGCTCGGCAGCTATCACTGTTTTATGGAGATACACCTGCCAATACATCAATCGACGGGCAATTAAAAACTTCTCAATAGAATAAACGCCTTTTTCCTCAACAACCAGCTGGTCATCCACCACATCCAGCATTTTTATGATTCGATCAAAGCTGATAACGCCTTCCGATACGCCGGTGAAAAAGCTGTCACGGTTTAAATAATCCATTCGATCAAGGTCCAGCTGACCAGATACCAACTGGTGAAGAAATTTTTTAGGATAACGGTTATTGAAAATTTCCAATGCCATCTCCAATTTCCCGCCAAACTCCCTGTTTAAATTATCTATCAGAAGTTTGGAAATATGTTCATGAGAAATACCCTCTACAATGGTATGTTCAAGCGCGTGGGAAAAGGGGCCGTGCCCGATATCATGCAGCAAAATCGCTATTGTTACTGCCTCCTCTTCCTCCCGTGAGATGGCCTGCCCCTTGCTTTTGATCGTATCCAGGGCCAGGCCCATGAGATGCATTGCCCCTATAGCATGATGAAAGCGTGTGTGAAGGGCACCGGGATAAACCAGATGTGTCATCCCCAATTGTTTGATGTACCGCAAGCGCTGTACGTAGGGATGCTGAATAAGATCAAATACCAATTCCGTAGGAATAGTGATAAATCCATAAACCGGATCATTAATTATTTTCTTCTTATTCAAGCTTTAGAACCCTAAGGCACAAAAATTGTTAATTTTAATGACAATTGAGCTGTTAAAACTTCATAAGGATTATATATTGCTAAATTTACTTTCAAATGCAGGAAACTACCATATTATGGGCCGATGATGAGATCGATCTTTTGAAACCACACATTCTTTTTCTGAATGAAAAAGGATACAAGATAAAAACTGTCACAAATGGAAATGATGCTCTAGACTGTTTTAAAAAAGAAAATTTCGACCTGGTATTTCTGGATGAAAACATGCCGGGGCTTACAGGTTTAGAAACCCTTGCAAAAATAAAAACCATAGACCCTGACATTCCAATCGTATTGATCACCAAAAACGAAGAGGAATATATGATGGAGGATGCCATCGGTTTTAAAATCGATGACTACCTCATTAAGCCTGTTAATCCCAAACAGATCCTGCTCACTATCAAAAAACTAATAGATAATAAACGGCTGGTTAGCGAAAAGACATCTATGGCCTATCAGCAGGATTTCCGCACGCTGGGAATGACCCTGAATGATAATCTGAGCCATTCAGAGTGGGTAGACGTCTATAAAAAACTGGTTTATTGGGAACTTTCACTGGAAACGCTGGAAGATGAAGGGATGCATGAGATTCTTACCGTTCAGAAAGCAGAAGCCAATGTTCAATTCTCTAAATTTGTGGAGAAGAACTATTTAAGCTGGTTAAAAAATCCGGAAGAAGGGCCGATAACTTCAAACCAGCTATTCTCGAAAAAGGTATTTCCCTCCCTGGAAGCAAAAAAACCTACCTTCTTTATTTTAATCGATAATTTGCGCTACGACCAATGGAAGATGATTAATTCGGTTCTGATCGACTATTACCGTGTTGATGAGGAAGACAGTTACTACAGTATCCTGCCGACAGCCACGCAATATGCCAGAAATTCTATTTTTTCCGGGTTAATGCCTCTTGACATGGAAAAGCGTTTCCCCAATATGTGGCAGAATGACGAGGATGAGGGTGGAAAAAACCTCTTCGAAGAAAAATTCCTTGCAGATCAGATCCAGCGGGTGATGCGCAAAGAATGCAAACACTCATACCACAAAATACTCACCTATGAGCAGGGGAAAAATATCACAGAGAACATTAATAATTTAATGGGCAATGACCTGAATGTTATTGTGTATAATTTCGTGGACATGCTCTCTCACGCACGTACGGATATGGCTATGATCCGTGAGCTGGCTAATGATGAAGCTGCCTACCGCTCTCTAACCCTTTCCTGGTTTGTACATTCGCCTTTACTGGAAGCATTGAAAAAGCTCGCTCAGAAGGATATTAAACTGATCATTACCACAGATCATGGAACCATACGCGTAAAACATCCTAGCAAAGTTATCGGTGATCGTAATACAAACTCCAACCTTCGCTACAAACAGGGCAAGAATCTTAACTTTAATGCGAAGGAGGTTTTTCACGTTAAAAACCCCCAGGAAGCCATGCTACCAAAGCTTCATATGAGCTCCGGTTTTATCTTTGCGAAAGAAGACAGCTATTTTGTGTATCCAAATAATTATAACCAGTTCGTCAACTATTTTAATGAGACCTTTCAGCATGGAGGGATCTCACTTGAAGAAATGATCGTACCCTACGTAACCTATAGCCCAAAATAGCTGATTAGATAACCTGTTCGGTATTGGAAATGAACTAAATCCTCGGGTAGTAAAATTGCGGTTATCCCCCTGGTTTCTGACCGTTTTAAAAGTAGGTTTTATGGAATGGAGTATCGACACGTATATCAGTGATAATCCGGATAATCTTAACAAAGAAGTTTTGAATTGACTTCACCGTGTACCTGAAATAAGGAATCAAGTTTTTTTTTTCCGATTATGAGCAGTTTAGGTATATCCCTCAAGAACCATTTATTGAACAATTAGGTGTAGGAGTAAATGCTTTAAAATTAGGATAAATATCTGTTTCAACGAATCGCTGGTTTTCTCTCTCCTTGTTGGTGTCCCCACCACCAAGTCATATTAACCGATGAGTTGAAAATAAGTTGGTGAAGACACCAAACTAAGGAGTTTAGCCGGGCCGATGGGCCGATAACACCGTTATCAAGGTAGTTTTATGGAATGGAGTATCGATACGTATATCCGTGATAATCGGGATAATCTTCCTAATAAGGATTTAAACCGGCTTAAAGGTCTTTCGGAATATAGGAATCAAGTTTTTTCTTCCAATTGGGAAAAAAGATGAAATTTACGTTTTTTAACTTAAACGAAATTCCCGTCTAAAGTTTTCATTTTTAAGCATCAAATTTCCTGTGAACATTCTCCTGGCCTTGACCCTATGCGAGCCCTATATTGGTTGTAAAGGATTCGTAAAAGAACAGGGAAACATCCGGGACAGTTCCGAGACACATTCGACAATTGCCCGAAGCCTTCTCGGAACTGTCTACCGTTCCCGAAGCTGGGGCGGCTATTTTAAAATCGAAAAATTGTTGAAAACCAATTGCCAGAACAAATTTCTTTAAAGTTAAATCGCTTAAAGAAATTTCATAAAATCAGGAGGGAAACTCCTTGGTTGAGAGTTCAGCGCAGCGCTCTTAAATCACTATAAAACAGAGGCCTCCGTCCGGCAACGAAATACAATCACCTTTAAAAATCCATGTTCACGAATGGTACCTATTTTTAAAATACGGCAACAAGATATGGTTTTTGGGACAGCACTGTTCCGCAATTATAACATTTGCTTGGTTAACTGGATTGATGTCTTCAGTCGAGAATGCTACAAGGAAATAGTAGTGGATAGTACAAACGAGAGACTGCACAATCGTTTAAATTACTTGCATGAAAATCCGGTACGCGCTGGACTCGTTCGGGAAATTTATGATTATAAATATAGCATCGCTACAGATTATTGTGAGAAAGGCCCGGCTTTGCTCCGGATAGAACTATTGTGAGCTATTGCCGAAGTCCTGATTTTATGTTTAGATTTATTGATCCTTCTCTCCTTGTTGGTGTCCCCACCACCAAGTCATATTAACCGATGAGTTGAAAATTATGCTCGCGATATTATTTCAGGTGAGAATTGGACAGGGATGCTTGGAGGGCTCCACGGGATTAAGTTTAAACTTCAATCAGAAATTTGTTTTTAAAGTTTAGAGTAACTTTAAGCAATAACTGGGTACGATGTTGATTATATGCTATTTTATCGATGAAAATTCAAATTACGGATTTACGGGAACTCCCTGATGCTGCTGAGAAAATTTTAGAATTTTCTCAGCAAGAAAAAATATTTCTTTTTGAGGGGGGTATGGGTGCCGGCAAAACTACACTGATCAAGGATGTGTGCAGGCAGTTGGGCTCGGATGAACTGGTTTCAAGTCCTACCTACTCCATTGTGAATGAATATAGTTATCCTAAAGGCAAGATCTTTCATTTTGATTTTTTTAGAATTAAAAGTGAGGCAGAGGCTTTTGATATAGGCTTTGAGGAATACCTTTATTCAGGGCATTATTGTTTTATTGAATGGCCCGAAAAAATTCAAAGCCTGTGGCCTCTTCAGTACATTACAGTGTCTATTGATCAATCGGAAGATCAGCTTAGACTTATACGCGTAACAAGAACTTGAGCTCATTCCATCCGAATTAACGTAAAATTTTCAAAAAAGTCGTACCTTCCATTTCCCTATTGAAATACTATGATGAGTGAATTGTCTGACATTGCAAAACAGGCCATGATGCAGCCGCAAGAGGCGATGTTGGAAGTGAGGAACAAGAAAAACAACCTGTTTATTGGAATTCCCAAAGAGACATCTTTCCAGGAAAACCGGATCGCATTAACCCCACTATCGGTAGGCCTTTTGATCCAGAATGGCCATCAGGTTGTTATTGAAGCAGGTGCAGGCATAGCGGCAAATTTCAAAGATGATCATTACAGTGAACAAGGTGCTCAGATCGTCTACGATAAAAAAGAGATCTATAAAGCTGATATTATCATCAAAATAGCTCCGCCCACTGATGATGAGGTTGCGCTAATGAAAATGGGACAGGTGTTATTTTCAGCCCTTCAAATGTCGAGCCTTAAAGTGGAATTTCTTCACGCGCTAATGAAAAAGAAGATAACCGCCTTTTCTTTTGAATATCTCAGGGATGAAGGCAACGTTTTGAGCGTGGTCCGTGCGATGAGCGAAATTGTTGGGGCAACTTCGATATTAATTGCTGCAGAATACCTGAGCAATGTTTTTGAGGGGAAGGGCCTGATGCTGGGAGGAATTACAGGCGTACCGCCCACCGAAATCGTGATCCTGGGAGCAGGGACTGTCGGTGAATATGCCGCGAGAACGGCTATCGCCCTCGGTGCCGAAGTAAAGGTATTTGACAGTTCAATCTATAGGCTCAGGCGCCTCCAGAACAATATAGGAACCCGCGTTTTTACTTCCGTGATCCAACCGGTAGTGCTGCAAAAGGCCATATGCAGCTGTGATGTGGCTATTGGCGCAATACGTGCAAGTCACGGTCGCAGCCCCTGCATTGTTTCAGAAGAAACAGTAAGCAAAATGAAACCTAATTCAGTAATTATTGATGTGAGCATTGACCAGGGTGGATGTTTTGAGACCTCAAAAGTTACAAATCATACGGTGCCTACCTTCAGAAAGTATGACGTGATACATTACGGCGTCCCTAATATTGCTTCAAGGGTATCGCGAACTGCAACCTATGCACTGACAAATATTTTTACCCCAATCCTACTGGATATCGGCGAAATGGGCGGAGTGATGAATCTTATTTGGGAAAGGCCCGGGATTCGCAATGCAACCTATCTGTACCAGGGCTCCCTAACCAATAAAGATCTTGCCGAGCGTTTTAACATCCCGGTCAAAGACCTTGACCTGCTGATTGTTTCGAACAGGTAATGAGGAAATTAGTAACCGCCTTCCTTCTGCTTGTTTCAGCGCAAGGTTTCGCCCAAATGGCTAACCCTTACGGCTTAGCTATTATCAATACCCGGGAAGGATACAAAAAATCTGTTTTTGAAAATGCTGACAAACAACTTGTAGAACTTAAAAAATATATTCCTGAGCTGAAACTGGATATCAGATACGCGACCGAAAATAATTTTGCAAAACAGGCAGTTTACAAACAGGCAAGAGCTTTTGCAAGACTGCCGGTTGCAAAGGCTTTAAAAAATGCGCAGGCTGAGCTGAAGAAATCGGGCTTAGGACTTAAGATCTTCGACGGCTATCGACCGTACAGTGTGACGGTGAAGTTTTTTGATATGGCAAGCGATAAAAACTTCGTAGCCAATCCCAAAGATGGGTCCAGGCACAACCGGGGATGTGCAATAGATCTGACGATAATCGACCTCAAAACAGGGAAGGAGATTAACATGCCCACACCCTACGATAGTTTTGCCCCAGAAGCAAGCGCCTATTATAAAGTCCTGCCTGCCGATGTTATTAAGAACCGCGACCTCTTAATAAACGCGATGGAACGTCAGGGTTTTAGAGTGCTGGATAATGAATGGTGGCATTTTGATTTCATCGGCTGGAAAAATTTCGAATTGATGGATATTGGGTTTGACGAGCTTTGAAAAGGAGATCAACCAAAAGCAAAGACTTTGATTATCTTAAAATCAGAATTTCTCCTTTAATTTAATTGAAGAAAACATTTCAAATTATTCAAAAACTGTCTTGGTTCTTGGCTTATTACTCAAATACAGCATTTGAACTGAGCCTAATAAAAGTAAAAGTGTTATCTTTATATAACATATTTAACCATGGATATTGCATTAAAATATAAGATAGTAGAGAAGATCATTCAAAGTAATGATGATAGCTTACTTAATGAAATTAAATCATTGGTCGGTTTATCTGAAGTTGATTTCTGGAATGAGCTTCCAACCGAGCTAAAACAAGCTTTAAACAAAGCGAAAGGAGAACTTGACCGTGGCGAAGGCATTCCACACTCACAGGTAATTTCAGAAATAAAAAATCGTTTCCTTGACAGATAATGGTCTATTCTTTGACCTGGTCTCCGGCAGCGCGATTTACTTATTATCAGATTTTGCAATATTTGGACGCAGAGAGACTTAACAGCTTTCATCAACCGTACCGACGAAGTAATAAGTCATATTCTCGATAACCCGCTACTTTATCCTTACTCAAAGAAAAGTGATATTCATAAATGTGTGCTTGTAAAACAGGTTAACCTTTTCTACCGAGTAAGGTCTTCCACGATAGAACTTCTGATATTCTGGGATAATCGACAGGATCCGGCCAAGCTAACTTATTAAGTCAACTGTCCTGGTTCTCGGTTCTTTGTCCAAATCCTAGCCTACTCCGAACTGTTCTTATTCTTTGCTCCCTGTCCCTTAATCTCATCCAGGGCTGCTGCCAGATTTTTCAATTCTTCCTTGGTATGTGTACTATTTATAACAACCCGGTTCAGTATTTTTCCTTTTGGGTCCGGGTAGGCAAATGAAGAAATGATCATTCCCTCAGATTCTAAATATTGATGAGATTCCGGGTTTTGTAACAGGAATACCGGGAAACCTGACAGATAGCTTAAATCTGTCAGCCCATCTATAAAACCCTCGAAAAACTTTATGTTGTCTTTCAGTTTCGTGAATTCACTCGAGTAGATCTCCGTCGCCTTAACATAGGCATACAGGATACCAGGTGATGGAGGTGAGCTGCCGGCGTAAACCGGAGAGTTCCTTAATTTGCTAATTATTCCACTATTTCCCAGAATTACACCGGCATCAATGCCCAAAGCTTTTGCCATGGACGCAATCACTATAATTTCTATGTTCGGAATCCGGGGAATTCGGGAATACACCCCTTCACCGGATTTACCGGTTATGCCCATGCCATGAGAATCATCAACCAGCAGGGCCACCTGTTTACCCGGAAGAATTCCAGCCAGCCAATCAAAATCATAAATCTCCGGTATCAGGTTATTCAGGGAGTTTGTGATCAGAAGAACCGGGCGTTCTGAGTTATTCACTTCAGCAATGACCTGCTCAGTCCATTCTGTGAAACTTATTTTCGGCGCTTCGGGCTTACCTATCCATAAGGCAGGATGAGTGTCCGGCGCATAGATGAACCTGTAGTCGTTCAGATAAAATTGAGCCACCAGCTGAGCAGCAAGGTAGCCGCTGGATACGATTATCGCGTCCCCGGAGCATGACCTTTTTGCAGCCTCGGCCTCGGCAAGTGCATATATATCAGGAGTACCAGCATTATTTCTGGATGCGCCATAGTTCAGCCCATAAGTTTCAATTCCTTCAAAAGCGAGTTGTTTAAACTCTGGATTTCCAGCTAAACCCAGGTAAGCTGTCCCCCAAAAAAAAACTGGATCCTTCATTATATAATGTTGCTAAGCAATTACTTTTTAATTTCGGAAGTATGGTGCGATTTGCCATAGTGCCGCGTTTTCAGGTAACTATTACCGGTATCGTCAATAGTTATTTTAAAAAGAAAATCGTAATCATCATCCGTAAGGGCAGCTACAGGCCGTTTTACCCCGAAAGCCTCAGCAAGCTCAAGAACAGTATTGGAATGACCGGCAATCAGGACTTTCCTATTTTTGAATTTTGTCTTTATTATTTCAGAGAGTCCCTTAAAGTCCGCGGGATCATAGTATTCAACATTCACGTTATTGTTTCCCGCAACGAGGTAAACTGTTTGGATCGTGCGCTTGTATCTTGTAGAAAATACGGCATCGAATTTTTCCCTTTTTAGCTTTGCTGTTAAATGGCTTGCTCTTTTTTCGCCATCCACGCTAAGATCGGGATCAGGGTTTTTAAGATCCGATACATCCTTTTCTGCATGTCTTACAATATAAACGGTCGTGCCGCTTTTAAAGACCGGAGTAAAAGAAAGCGAGGATACTGCCACGAAAACAGCAAGCAGAATATTTAAATTTCTCATCTCTTGTTCTTATCTTTTATGAGCCTGTTACACGTCAGAACGACTACCAATGTGTTATGGCTTGTTAATTAAATCACATCACCATCTACGTCAGGCGGATAATTTTTAAATTTATTAAAACAATTCATTCCCAATCGTATTCTAGCAATAAAAACTTATGCCGGTAAAGGAAAAATTCAAATTAAAAGACTTATGGACTTTGCTCTATAAGGCCTTTAACGCCTTTTGGGATGATAATGCTTTAAAGATGAGCGCCTCGCTGGCATACTATACCATCTTTGCCATCGCGCCGCTTTTATTAATTATAGTTTCTTTAGCAGGAATAATATATGGCCAGGAAGCCGCTCAGGGGAAAATATTCGCTGAGCTGAACAAATTTGTAGGTTCGGATGCCGCTAACCAGATCCAGGAAATTATCAAAAATATTTCTGATAACCAGGACACCAGTTTCGCCATAATTATCGGATTTATTACACTTTTCATAGGTACAACCGGGGTGTTCGTCGAGATCCAGGATTCAATCAATGAAATATGGAGGGTAAAAGCTAAACCTAAAACGGGATGGGTAAAGCTCATCACCAACCGGATTTTATCATTTTCAATGGTTATCGGTTTAGGATTTATCCTGATCGTTTCTTTAGTGATCAATGGAATTGTGTTAGCGCTGAGCGAAAAGCTTCAGGTCTATTTCCCCGATCTCACCATAATGGTAATTAATTTTTTTAACGTGGCGTTAACTTTTATCGTTATTTCAGCGCTTTTTGGGATCATTTTTAAGTTTTTACCAGACGTTCTCATTGAGTGGAAGGATGTGCGAATGGGTGCATTTTTTACAGCGTTATTGTTTATGATCGGTAAATTTATAATCGGGTTTTATATTGAGAAGGTCGGGCCCGGAACCACTTATGGAGCGGCAGGCTCGCTTATAGTAATACTAATATGGGTTTATTATACTTCTGCAATATTGTTTTTTGGGGCCGAGTTCACCCAGGTTTATGCTGACTGCTACGGTGGTAAAATTAAACCAGCGCCCTATGCAGTTCATGTTATGCAGGTTGAAAAAGTGGTTAAGGTCAAGGTCCTGCCTAAACAGGACCATGAGAAAACCTATGAGGGGACGGACAAAGAAAAAAAAGTGACCTGATTAAAAGGTCAATTCTGCCGGTCCCGAAACCTTATTGATGTGGCAGGCACATAGACCACCGCTAACCACAAATTCTGTC
>JBBJNR010000024.1:24081-42072 GCA_037719315.1 Daejeonella sp. | reverse complement strand
TGTGAAGGGAGACTTTCACGCACAGTGCTGTGAGAGGCTTGGGCTGAAATGCCCTGAAATGCCCTTGCCTACTCGACTACTCAACTGTCCCTTGTCCATTATTTCATAAGTTTTCTCTTCAAAAAATCCGCCGTAACCTCACTAACCTTAACACCGTTAGAGTACTTCATCCAATGATGAGTGTCATCCGGGATAGCCAGGTACTCAAAGTCGATTTTTTTTTCTTCGAACCGCCTGGCAAGGTCTACACTCTGACTAAAATTAACATTCCGGTCGTCATCAGCATGAATGATGAGGGTCGGAGAGGTCCATGTGTCAAGGTAAGTGACGGGCGATGATTTGATGATGGCCTGTTCAGCCAGTTCTGCATCCGGGGCAGGCTCTCTCTCAAGGGATTCTCCCCGCGAGAAGCGGCTATTCACTCCGTGAATGTCTACACCTGCAGCAAATAGATGGGAATCTTTACCCAAAGCTAAGGCTACCAGGTAGCCGCCGTAAGATCCTCCATAAATACCGATGCGTTTCGGGTCGATATTCGGTCGTTTTGCAAGCCATTCACCAGCCGCTTTCACATCCTGATATTCTGAAGCTCCCAGGGCGCCGGCCTCAACTGCCCGTTGAAATTTAAAACCGTATCCTATACCTAGTCGATAATTTACGGATAATACCGTAAATCCAAGACTTGTTAAATATTGATTTAAGCCATAATCAATTGAATAATAATCCATAAAGTGCCAGCCCAGGACCATTTGTCGCTGCGGCCCGCCATGGACGTAGACAACGGCAGGTCTTTTTAAGGATGATGCGTTCTTAGGCTCAAACAACTGACCATAAACAGTCTGGCCATCGGGAGCCTTAAAGGTGACATGTTTTGGGGTCACAAGTTGTGCCTGAGGAAAGCTGGAAGGGATTAGATCCTGTCCCAAAAGTTTTACCGGACCTTTATTAAAGCTCATGACTGCGGGTAACAATGGCCTTTGTGCCGTTGAACTGAGAAAAGCAATGCTGTTATTATCGCCCGTAATCACCGGATAAGCTTCAATCCCTGATCCCGGTGTTAGAATTTCCATGGCGGCCTTATCTACAGGAGTCCTAGCAACGTGTCTCCGATCGATATCAGACTGGTCATTTCCGGCATTTGCAGCAAAAACCAACCATTTGCCATCATTGCTTAATTTAATTTGTTCGACCATAAAGTTGCCAGGAGTTAGTAAGAGTTCTTTACCACCCCGGGCATTTACGGAATACAGGTGCGGCCACCCGTCCTGGTAGGATACAAACACAATTTTGTTGGATGCCGCCCAGTGCAGGTTAGTACCTCCTAGTGTAGAGGGTACTGATCCCTCGAGGGTCTCCGGGGCTTTCCAGATCGCAGTACCTTTTCCGGATCTCAGATCCGCTGTCCAGATTGTCCATGGCTGATGCTTTCTGGCAAATATGGAATCTGTTTTGCCCCCAGAACCTGGCATCCGTACAAATGCAATGCTATTTCCGTCGGGGGACCAGCGCGGGGAGGTATCTCTGGAGAATGCCGGAAGGATCCAGTTTATAGGGGTTTCTTCATTGGTATAGATCCCAACAAAAGAATGATCGCTACGGGAAGAAACAAAGGCTATTTTAGATCCGTCCGGTGAATAGCTCAATGAACCGCTTGAGCCACGGGCGTAGAAAAGGGGCTTAGCAGATGAGGTACCATCGATTGGAACAG
Organism: Daejeonella sp.; assembly: GCA_037719315.1. GTDB lineage: Bacteria > Bacteroidota > Bacteroidia > Sphingobacteriales > Sphingobacteriaceae > Daejeonella. Next base: position 40,364 of record JBBJNR010000024.1, on the reverse strand, counting down.
TCATAACCTGGCCACCTCTTGTAAAAAGAACTTGTTTACTATCAGGAGAAATTACAGGTTCGTCGGCTTCAGCAAGGATGTTCGATTTTCCTCCTTCATATGGGATACTGAGAACTTGAACCTTTGCTGCGACAGGATCGAATGCAGCATTGACCGGCATAGTTGCGTTACTGCCGCCGTGATCACCTCCGCGAACAAAAACAACCCATTTTCCATCTGCCGAAATGGTTATACTTGTAATTTCCTGACCATCATCTTTGGTATAGGCAGTTAGTTTTCTTGGGGTGTAATCAGGAGCTTCGGCAACATAGATATTTCTCTTGCCTTGCTCATTCAAGGCCCAGGCGATCTTTGATCCTGCCGGACTGCTGACTAATTCAGATGGGAAGGGGTAAGCCAGGACAGATTCGATAGAAAAGGTTTGAGAATATCCCTGAAGCGAGAACAAAAGACTATAGAAAAGTAAAAATAATGATGATGTTTTTTTCATTGTTTTAAATTATAGATTTCCATGAGCAGAAAGACCGAATATACTTATCTGATTCATAAAAAAAGCCCTGGCATAGGCCAGGGCTTGTAAATTTATTGTGCGTTAATTATTTATCCCACCATAACTTGGTAGTACGTGGCGTTCCCGCAGGAACATTAGCGCCGTTCTTGCTTCTTTCGCCCAAGGGGAAATCGAGTCTCCTGATATAGTCAGGTAGTACAGCATTGACAGGTAGTGTGAAATTTTTGTACTTATAATCATATCTTCTAGCATCAACCCATGCTTCAGGATTAAGATAAGTAACTACATATTTCTCTTTAAAAATCAGTTCCATTGTAAGATTTGCAGCTCCTACTGATACGATAGCATTCGTAACATATGGCTCAGACTCTGCTGGCAGTAATCCCAACTTAAGCATATTAGCCCGAATGCCAGCAAGATAAGCAGCATATGCTCTCGGTTTGTCTGTTGCAAATGCAGCCTCTGCCTCAATAAATTTCAGTTCTGCATAAGTTATAAGCAATAAGGGTGCAGTATCATTGGTCCACGGAGAATTGGAAGAAATATAATTTTCGTCAAAAACTATATTGTTATGAGGCGGATTATTCCGGTTACCTGCTCCATTTACAGTGCCTATGTATGCAGGATATGTAGGATTGCCGGGAACTACAGTAACATCGGTGATCTTTTTGATACGCGGATCAAACAACCCATAGGAAGTACCGTTCAAATGGTCAATGAATTGCTCCGATAGCCAGCCTCCAAGGGTTCTGAGAATATTCGCACGGGCTACCGATGACCAGTTGTTATACAAGATAAAAGTTGCCATACCAGCATCATCAGTATTTGACGTGTACGCACCAGCCAATGCTGTTAGGACGTTAGCAGCATTAAAAGTAGTCGTTTTACTTACCTTTATTAACAAACGGGCCTTTAAAGCATAGGCTGTTTTTAGCCACTTCGCCCTGTCGCCTGTATGGATTAAATCGCTTGCTGCGGCCAGTTTCACCGTTGCTGTGGTCTTTGTCAATTCAGTTATAGCCTGATCTACCAAAGTCAGGGTTGCCGTGTAAACTTCCTGGTCGCTATCAAATTTAGGGTTGAAGTTTGTAGGATCAAACGCTTCTGAGTATACAGCATCTCCCCAGAGATTATTGACCAAACTGAGGTTATAAGCAGTCAGCAAATATGCCACCCCCAGATATTCACTGGAGCCAGCACTGGTGGCAAGTTTTTTCATCTCATTGATATCAGCCATTGTAAAATAAAGGCTGTTCCACATACTAGAATAATCAATGGTTTCGTATATGTCACTTGCGGCACCCGCAGTCGGGTTTGCAGTGTACTGAACATAAGGATTTATAGCACTTCCTACTGTAAAAGTATTTATTCCCGACTTACTTGTTACAGTGGCTAAAAGAGCTGGAAGTGTAGGAATATTGACCTGATTTGGGTTAGCGCTCAGTTCATTGAAATATTCATCACTGCAACTCTGGAATACCAGGATTACAGCCGTTGCTGCCATGAGTGTATATTTATATATTTTTAGCATCATCTTTATCTTTAAAATCCAACATTTAATGTAAATAAGAACGTTCTTGCAGCAGGGTAGGTCATACCAGCAGAACCGTCCACGTTGCTTCCGCTGTCAGCCGATAATGATTCCGGATCAAGTCCGTAGTAATCGGTATGCAGCCACAGGTTGTTTCCTGTTAAGGAAACAGAGGCATTGCGAATAGCCTTTGCAGGCAGCCATGTGGTTGGTAGGTCATAAGAAAGACTTGCACTACGTAAACGGATCCATGATGCGTCCTGAACAAAAGGCTCAGAAAGTGATCTGTGGTATAACCTGTAATAGCCTTCTCCATATAAAACGGCATCGGGACCTTTACCCTGATCTAACCAAACTGATTTGGTGTTTGGGGTACCATCCGCAAGAACTCCTTCAAATACTTTAAATGACCTTCTGTCTTTTGTGTAATCTGCAATACCAAAGGCAGAGTTAAAGTTTTCCAGTACATTGAACTTCTCTAACCCCCACCGTGCATCTACGATCGTAGATAATGTTAATCTTTTGTAACTGAAATTGTTAGTCAAGCCACCAATCCAGTCTGGCTGGGAATTACCCAATAGCTTTTGTTTCGTAAGAGAATTGACTGGGAAACCATTCGCTCCGATCAGCATAGGACGATTCTTATCCGTGTACACTGGATCCTCCTTATCTGCTCCATAATAACGGAGGTAATAAGAACCATAAATGTTACCATAAGGCTGACCCGGGATCAGTTTAAATGTGACTGGAGCGTTAATATATCCGCCTGTTGCGGCACCATAAATAATCTCTGTCAATCCTTCTTTAAGGCTTACAACTTTATTCCTGTTTGCAGAAAAGTTTAAAGAAGCATCCCATGTAAAATTATTGGATTTAATAGGTGTGCCTCCTAAAACTAATTCTATACCTCTATTCCTGATAGTTCCGGCATTTATAGATGCAGTAACAAATCCGGTACCAGAAGTTATCTGAGCCTTGGTGATCTGATCCTTACTTAAAGAATTATAATAAGTTACATCGAAGCTCAGGCGGTTCTTGAAAAAAGCCATTTCTAATCCTGCTTCATATGTATCGGTGAACTCAGGTTTTAAGTTCGGGTCACCGAGGTTGGAAGAAATCGTCAGCCCTGTCGTTCCTGTAGGCAGGCCTGTATAGTTAGAAAACCCATTTGAAGTAGAATAAGGTGCAGCATCTTTGCCGATCTTGGCATAAGATAATCTTAACTTACTTTGGTTGATAAATTCAGGTAATTTAATATTGTCTGAGAATACATAGCTTAAACTTGCGGAAGGGTAAAAGAAAGACCTGTTAGCAGCAGATAAGGTCGAAGTTATATCCTGTCTTCCTGTTACGGATAAGAACAGGTAATCCTTGTAATCGAAGCTTGCTTCGCCGAAGAATCCATTAGAACGGTATTGATTTATGTTCGAAGAAGGCGTAAGCGTTTTTGCATTTATAAGCCTGAAATCATTATAAATACTTAGAACACTGCCGAGAACACCTACGTCTTTTAAGCTTCTATCATAAAGCTCAAACCCTAGCCGTAATGTACCTGTAATACCGGTTGTAAGTTTAGTTGAAGCATTCGCCAGAAACGTAGAATTAATAGCCCTGTAGCTTGTATTATATTCACCAACAAAACCATCTGCATTATCATAAACGGCTTCTCCAGTAATACCAAGCCTACCTGGGGCTGTTCTCAACCGCGAGTCAGTGTATGTATCAACACCAATACGGTAATTGAAATTCAACCAGCTGGCAGGGGCATAGGAAAGATTTGCACCGGCTATATAACGATTTACATTATCTTTCAGCCTGTTTGTGGCTGCGCCATATATCGGATTATTAGTACCGCGGTTTTTTTGAGTGCCGTTTGTGTTAAGGTAATCCCTTACATCCCAACGACCAGAATAATAACTTAAGCTTTCCCCGTAACGGCCCGCATCATAACGATAACCTCCCGAATTATTAAAGCTCATATTTACCCCAGCTTTCAATTTGGGACTGATCGTTATATCAGTATTTAAACGTGCAGAAAGATTTTTATAGTCGGTGAACGGCAACATGCCATCCTGAAAGAAGGAAGATAATGAAGAGAAGAATTTAATAGCTTCTGATCCTCCTGTTAGTGATAAGGTATTTCTAAGCTGTGTACCGGTATCGAATGCATTTTTATAATTTTCATATAAAAAATCCGGGTGAGTTGGATCTATTGCTTTTGCTTCGGCAATTGTAGGACCCCATGCTGGACCGAGGCCGATAGGGGTATAAACCCCTAAAATACCAGCGGTATATTCTGTTTGCACACCTGGCGTCTTATTTACATTTTCAAATCCAATCGTGCTTGAAAAATTTGCCTGCACACCATTGCCTTTACCTTTTTTGGTGGTTATAACAACAACGCCACTCGCACCGCGCAAACCGTATAAGGCCGTTGCAGCACCACCTTTAAGAATGTTGATAGTCTCAATATCTTCAGGATTTATGTCAGAAACCCGATTTCCCACAGATCTAACATTCGCACCTGAACCTGCTCCCTGGGTTGAGGTAGAATTATCTATCTGAACACCGTCGATCACATAAAGCGGGTCGTTGGATGCAGAAGCATCAATTGAATTGATTCCCCTGATACGGATAGTTGCACCCTGACCAGGGCCTCCGCCCACACTGGATATAGTGGCTCCTGCTACTTTGCCCTGAAGTGCATTCAGAATATTAGGCTGACGGTTAACATTTAATTCCTCAGCGTTAACTCCCTGCGCAGCGTATCCTAATGATTTTTGCTGTCTCGCAATGCCTAGCTGAGTAGTAACGATGACTTCTTCTAATTGTGTGTTGTCCGCTGACATAGCCACATTGATAACAGACTGGCTTCCAACCGGAACCTCTTTAACAGAGAAGCCTATGAAAGTAAATACCAATACCGCATTGTTATTAGGTACCTGAATTCGATAATTTCCATTCACATCAGTAGTTGCTCCGGCACTGCTGCCTTTGAGTCTTACGCTTACCCCCGGTAGAGTTGATCCGTCTTCATCAACGGTAACTTTACCGCTGATATCCCTAACCTGTGCATTAGCCACAAATGCGATGAATAAAATTAGGGTAAATAAAAAAGTAGAGATTTTTTTCATATTGACATTGTTAATTGTTAACGATGCCCTAATCTACCAAATGTTGCAGAAAAAAAGAATTGTAATTGATTTTAAATTGATTTTGATGCAAATTTGTGACAAAAGATGATCTTAATCTGATAAAGCAATGGGTAATTCAACTATAAAATCCACTTTTTTTGCCCATTAATCCGGATTTATCCGGGAATAAAAGACAGTAAGCCCTGTGATGCGGGAAATGCATGATTATGCGGGCTTATTTTAATCAATATGCAGTTTTTATCCTGTTTGAAAGAATATCAAATTCTCAATGTACCATTAAGAATTTGCCGGGTTGCAAGAATTCACAAAAGCAGCTAACAGCATCATGAATGAAAACATCCAGAATAGCTTTAGCCTGAAATCGGAAGACCTTTTTAATCTTGTAGATAATTTTTTCATAATAATTGGCTTTGATTATGAACCATTATACAATAAATGAACCAAGACGTTACTAATGAACAATTTATTAATCAGCCACTTTCAAGACGATTTTTGTAGGCTTTTTGTATACATAAGTCACGTTTTAGAGAACATGTGTATAGTTTAAAGTACAATGGGTGGGTTAGGATAATCGAATATCTTATATAGTTGTCCCAGAACGGGCTATCTGATGTACTCGCGGTCCTCATCGCTGAGCTGGTCTCTATTTTCTGTATGAAAAGCTTGCTGATTTTCTCCTGCTACGATGCCGGTCGGATCTACAATCGGTAATTTTTTACGCGGTCTTCCGGCGAGGAAGCCTACCAGCAGCCCTGTTCCAAACATGGATCCGAGAATTGCTAATTTAGGGATTCTGGCCTCTCCGAATATCCAGAAATCTATTTCGTCTGTATTGTTCATAAGTATTACGGTTACCAGAACAGAAATGAGGATAATGAATATCGTTTTAAAAGTCATTTGTCAGACAATTTTAAGCATTCCGAATATCGGCTTTTCTTCCGGTAAATTAAAATCCTAACACTCGGTATAGAAATTAACCCTTCCAGCCTTATTAACTCTTTATAAAGAATAATTAAATCCCAACTCCACGATGGAGCGTCTTGATGGTCTGTGATTAATCAGGATCAGCTTTCCGCTAAGCTCAAAACCTGGCAGGAAGAACCGGAGCAAGTTCATGTCTGCACTAAGCTCCACACCAAACGTTCTTGGTGAAAAAGGATTTCCTTTTCCGACATTCTGAAAGTCGGCAAAAAGGCCGCCTTTAACCCGTGTTATATAAGCCACCGGGCCGATTTCGGCATCAGGATAAAATAAAGGCAGGCGGTAATCCAGAAGAAAAGTATTTCTGAGAGTGCTTTGGGGAAGATGGGCATAGCCGCTGATCCTGGGAATATCCGTATTGAAACGATAAATGCCCTCAGCATTCTGGTAATTGAAACTTGCCTGGAACGAATGATTGATGAATATCCCGGGAGTGAAAAATGAAGTCTGAAAGCGAAATATGTCCCCGCTCAAACTATTTTCAAACGGAAGGCTCTGATATGAAACGCTTATGTTCTGGCCCCATCTTGGTGCAAGGTCGCGTGCACTTCGCTGGGTGTTATGATTTAAATAGAACTGGTATTTCAGAGGGAAACTTATTTTTTCAGCAAAGTCTGCCGGACGGTTGGTGATTTCATAACGCGAGGTATAACTGCTGGATCCGCTGAAACCCATAGCAAATGTTTTATTAAGGCGGTTAGCTACCAAAGGTACCCGGACTTCCATTTGAACAAAATTCTCTCTCCAGCTAACCGGGACCAGAGTTGTGACACCCCCGCTAATGCTCCTTGAATAGACCAGACGGGCTTGGTTTACATATCTTACGTCGATGACCGGGAAGAAGCGTTTGTAAGAAAAACCCGCAAGGTATTCACTCTTTTTCAGTGCGGAATTAAACTGGTAACCCGTATAGAAATCTAAGGTGTTAAGCTTATTGTTAGATTTTAGCTGGAGGCCTATTTTAAGATCGTCACTTAGGGCGTTATCTGCGATCGGGGAGAGACTGTGAAAATAAAACAGGTTATCTAGTTCACGGTAAGGCTTTGAGGGATAATTTTCTTTAGGAACAGAGTCAAACAATGCCGGCGCAGATTCCTGAACAACCAAGGGGCCTGCATAATTAATAAAAGTATTTCGTATGGATGAAGCTGGACTTTCAGGAGACTCGCTTATCTGAAGCGATGCAATATCATGACCTCTTACCCGGTAATCATTAAAAAGAAGGACATTGCTCTCTTCGTCGAAGGATGCGTTTGACGCACCATACCTGGCAGCGGTTAGCTCCCGTACTCCCGACCCGGGTATCACCGAATAAAGATTATTAATGCCATTATAATGTGCCCTGAATATAATCCTGTTTCCGGCGTAGACCGGCCGTGATAATTGTTGCCTTTGAAAAGGCAGTATTATCGTATTTGTCCCACTGGATCTATCAAATTCTATAACCGCAGCGCCGTCTTTTGTGATGGCCACGCATATGACTTTCTTACTGTCTTGACTGTAAGAAGGTGTTTGGAGGATGTAGTTCCGGGGATTGGAAAAAGCTCTGAGTTCTTTTCCATCTTCTGCGTCGATTTCAACGAGTTCGAATTTATTATCCAGTGAAACCTTTATAGCAGCCACCATTTGACCATCCGGAGAAAGAGCAGGGGAAAACAAGCGACTTTTATGTGTCAGCTGCTTATATTGCCTCTTGGCCATATCATATAAATTGATCACATTGTATGATCTTTTCTGATAACGGGCATCATATCTGAGCTCGTCCCAAACCAGTTTGCCGGAAGAGTATTTGAAATTACTTTCCGTTTGATAACCTATTTTAAGGATTTCATTTTCATCCCCGTTTGAATTTATTCGGACCAGCGCGGGCGTTCGGGCAAGCCCTGTCTTTAAAACTACTATTTCTCCGGACTTAACTTTCACTGGAAACAGGTAATCCGCCGGGACCTTTCGCGGACGACGGTTAATAGCTTCGTAATCAACTGCACGTATAGAATGCGCCTGGTCTTTCCAAAGCCGCCCTAATTCAGCAACTGTAGAATCATGGAGGTTTCGGGTCGTTAGTCCGGTAAATTTTTTAACGGATGAGCTTAAACTGTAGGGGCGAAGCGGGTTCCTGGAGATCCTTGTCATGATACTGTCGATAATTCCTTTTCCGTAATCTCTGCGGAGCTTGCTTGTCATGAAATAACCAAGCTGATAATAACCGGGCGTACGGTCTTTAAGAGATCCGAAATAATCCTTTGAATAAGAGTACATACTTGTACTTAGTGTATTTGTCCGGAAAAATAACTCCCAGTCCGGAAGTCTTCCCCTTCCTCCCGGACTTAGAGATGTTTCTATCCCCACAGCATCTCCCTCGAAAAACCAGGCAGGTAAAGTTATCCCGAAAATTGCCAATGCCAGCTCTTCGAAAAAAGGAGCTTTCAGGTTTCCGGTGAGTTTATCGAACTGCACGACATGCCTCAGCTCATGGACCGCCAGACTATTTAACCAATCCTGTATATCGAAGTTTTGAGAAGGAGTGGTAAAAAACTCAGACCGTCTTGGGGCCAGTTGTACAAAACCATTTGGAACAACGCCCTGATTTTGCAAGATAACCGTTATTTTCCTGGGAGATCCGCCAAGCGTTCTGCTAACATTTTCAATCAGGTGTTCTAATGTGTTTGCCATTCTGTTGGCCTCAACTTTAAATTCAGAAGGGTAGAGGACCTGAAAGTTTTCCGTATTGATCTGCATCCACTTTACACTTGGTGGGTTCTGTTCGCTGTCGAAAACCTGTGCAATTAATCTATGTGTATTTATAAGTAATATGAATGACATAATTATACTGATAAAAAGGTACTTAAATGTAATTTTATAGCTCATTTTTATCGCTTGCTAAAATAGTTAGTTAATGTCTTTGCCAGAAATGGATTAAAGTTTACTTTATACTTCATTTATTAGTTATTAATTATTTGATTTACAATATTTTATGTAATAAATATAAATGGGTATTTTAATAAGTTTTAATCAAATTCTGACTAAAATGCCGTCAATTAATTAAGTTTTTTAATAAAGCTTGATCAGTTCAATATTTCTGAGGGAAGTACACTATCGAAATTCCTTACAGATGAAACTACGAATTTTTAGGGGATTAAATTTTTGACAGCATTTAACTTCCGTTTTTTTCCTTGTTGGTGTCTCCACCAACAAGTCACATCATCACTCCTTTGTTGGTGGCTCCACCAACAAGTCACATCATTTCGATACTTGTTGGTGGAGACACCAACAAGGGAAGGGAGACACCAACAAGGGCCCGGGAAGAGATATTTCAATCCGTTCAAAAAAGATCGCTTCCAATCGCCGGCTTGCGAAGTGCTAAGCGGTCCCTGACCAGTCATCATCTGATGATTGCCGAACTTCTCTTACCGGGGTAGACACCAAGCAGCAGGGACTGCCGGCTAATTACTTTCCTTGATAAATTAGATGTAATGATTGCGAAGTTTTATCTAAGAATGACGATACGAACTCAACCGGCACACTCATCGCGTGTACACAGACTTGGAGCTCCGCATCGGGTAAAGTCAAAACAAATTGCAGCTTTTTAAAATTACTTAGTGTAAAAATCCCTCCCCTACCCCAGGGGAGTTTCAGAAAAAATTATTTTCTTTTACGGTTTTTTATAATGGGGTAGACGAAGATGGTTCCCAGAATTATCACAGCCCCGGCGTAGAATCCAACGGTCATTTGTTCCTGTTTCCCAAAGAATAAAAACGCTAGAATTATCCCATAAACAGGCTCCAAATTCGTAATAAGCGCTACCCTGAAAGCCGATAATTCTTTCATAACGGCTACCCCTGCAACGTAGGCAAGGGATGTGCATACTGTACCAAGGACCATCAAATATAAAAAATCAGAAAAACCAAGCTTCATAGAAGCGTTGTAACCGCTTGAAAAATATAGAAAGACAGAAACCCAGACCCAGGCGCCAATAAGCTCATAGAAGCTTATAATAGGTGCGGGCCGGTTTTGTATTTGTTTTGAGTTAATAATGGAGAATATACTTGCACACAAGGCGCTTGTCAAACCGTAAATTATTCCTTCGGTATATTGAGATTCGAATTTAAAGATCATGTAGATCCCGCAGATGATCAGGATCCCGGTAAACAGCTCGAGCCCTGATATTTTCTGATTTTTTAATATTGGCTCCAGGATGGCGGTAAATAAAGTCAGTGATGAAAGACAAACAAGGGCCACAGAAACTGTTGACGATTTTATGGACTGAAAAAAAAATATCCAGTGCAGTGCTACTATTGCGCCTGTGAAAAACAGCTTCATGAATACTTCGCGTGAAACACGGAATGATATCCTGGTAATTTTAAAATAAATGTATAGCGTTAGGAACGCGATGAGGACACGATACCAAACTAACTGGGGAGCAGCAATGGAAATCAAGGCGCCTAAGATCCCGGTAAATCCCCAGATAAACACAGTGAGATGTAATATAATTAGGTTACGTTTTTTAGCCGGGAAGGAGTTTAGAGGCATAATGAAAGAGTTATACGTTGTACGTTGTACGTTATACGTTATATATACGTTATACGTAGGACGTTATACGTTAAACGTCATGAAATCAAATATTCTTTATTTTGGAGCCTTTTTCAAAAGGTAGAGTCCGAGCAAGCCAAAAATTATGTTGGGGATCAAAACAGCGACCATAGGCGACAGACCACCTTTTAAGGCAAACATACTGGAGAATCTTATCAATAAAATATAAGCGAAACTTAGAAATATACCGATACCAAGAGGAAGACCAACACCTCCGCGAACTTTTCTGGAGGAAAGGGAAACGCCCATTAAGGTAAGTACATAGGCAGAAAATGGGTAAACAAAGCGCTGGTATTTTTGTAATTGCAGATCTACCATAACTCCGGTACCCCTGGTTTCCTCTTTGTCTATGCGTTCATTTAGCTCCCTCATGTTCATCGCCTGGTAGATATTATCATAAATTTCGAAATCTTTAGGGCGCATATCGAGTGTTGTATCTTTCTTCAATCCGGAAGTCATGGATTCTTTGAGCCCGTCCACCGTTCTGACCGAGTAATTTTCAATGATCCATTTGGTTTTAATCGAGTCCCAGGAGATTTTATCAGCCACGAGTTTCTCTTTCAGGTCGTAGCCTGAAAATTTTTCGAGTGAAAACTTGTAACCTATCTTTTGGTTATTGTCAAAATTTTCGATGTAGACATAGGTATTCTTATCTATTTGCATGTGAGTATACATTTTCGAATTATCCGATTTAGGATTGACGTATACATTTTCAAAAGCGATCATTAAACCATTTGTTTCGGGAATAATGAATAGATTGAAGACCAGGGTTACCAGGAACACAACAGAGGATGCAATAAAATACGGCCATAGAAACCTTCTGAAACTGACACCACCGCTCAAAATCGGCACTATTTCCGTTTGGTCAGCCATTTTTGCAGTAAAGAAAATAACCGCGATGAAGTTTATTAAAGGTGAAAGGAAGTTGAGATAGTATGGTATAAAGCCGGCGTAATAATTGAACAGGATCTTTGACATCGGAGCTTCATGCTTTAGAAAATCATCCAGCTTTTCAGAAACATCGAATATTACAATGATCACCGTAAAAATTCCCAGAGTAAAGATAAACGTACCGAGATATTTTTTAATGATATACCAGTCGATGATTTTTATCATAGCTATAATCGTTGAGCCAGTTGTACTACCATTTTAGTTTTCCATTCGCTGAATGTTCCGTCAATTATCCTGGCCCGTGCTTCTGATACAAGCCATAAATAGAAGTAAAGATTGTGTAATGTAGCTATTTGCGCTCCTAATATTTCATTAGAATGGGCCAGATGACGAAGATATGCTTTACTATAGTTTCTGTCGGCAAAAAGCTCACTGTCTTCTTCAATAGCTGAAAAATCATTCTTCCACTTAGCATTGGTTATGTTTATGATCCCATTTTTTGTGAAAAGCATTCCGTTTCTTGCATTCCGCGTAGGCATTACACAATCGAACATGTCTATCCCAAGGGCAATATTTTCCAGAATGTTTACGGGCGTGCCAACACCCATCAGGTAGCGGGGCTTATCTTCAGGGAGTATATCGCATACAATTTCAGTCATTTCATACATATCCTCAGCAGGTTCCCCAACAGAAAGCCCGCCTATCGCGTTTCCTTCGCGTTCGCAGGAAGCAATCATTTCTGCAGATTGTCTCCTGAGATCTTTATAAACAGAGCCCTGAACAATCGGGAACAGAGCCTGAGCATAGCCATATTTGGGTTCTGTCCGGTCAAAATGTTCATAGCAGCGCTTTAGCCAGCGATGGGTCATCTCCATCGACCTCCTGGCATATCCATATTCGCAGGGATATGGCGTGCATTCATCAAAGGCCATGATGATATCGGCACCAATTATCCGTTGGGTATCCATAACCGATTCTGGCGTAAATAAATGTTTAGAGCCATCTATATGAGAACGGAACGTAACCCCTTCTTCCTTTATTTTGCGAACCCCGGATAGCGAATAAACCTGGTACCCGCCGCTATCGGTAAGGAGTGGCAAGTCCCAGCCGTTGAATTTATGGAGCCCGCCGGCCAGTTCAAGGGTATTTAAGCCAGGTCGTAAATAAAGATGATAGGTGTTGCCGATAATTATCTGCGCTTTTATATCCTCTGCAAGTTCCCGCTGATGAACCGCTTTCACAGATCCTGCAGTTCCAACAGGCATAAATATCGGAGTTTGAATTGTTCCATGATCTGTGGTTATTACGCCTGCCCGCGCTTTTGTGTGAGTATCTGTGGCCTCCAGTTTAAATTTCATTCAAGGGTAATTTAGCCGCAAAAATAACAATTATGAGTTATACGTTGTACGTTGTACGTTGTAGGTTGCGGGCTGGTGCTGACTGTTGTTATGGCTGATAATCACAGAAGCGCAATGTTTCGACAGTTTTTTGAGTTTATTTACAAACAATGACGATTGTTAACTGAAAAATCAGAAATTTACTGTGTTAAATGATCTTTTCAGCGTGGACTATTACTATATTTTATTTTTAATTGCCTTCCAGATCTGTTTTTTATTCCAGCTTTACTACACTTTAGTAATACATCAAAAGTTAGCCTCTTACCAGATCATCGAGGCAGATGTAATGGTTAAAGGTCCGGTTTCAGTTATAATATGTGCCCGAAATGAGCTTGAGAACTTAAAAAAAAATTTGGGCTCATTCCTGAAACAGGACTATCCTGATTTTGAGGTAGTGGTTGTCAACGACTGCTCCAATGATGGGTCTGACTGGTATTTAAGGGATATTTCGCTGGAACACCATAATTTAAAGGTGGTCACTTTAAATGATCATCCCCGGTTCAAACATGGTAAGAAATTTGCCGTTACAATGGGAATAAAAGCATCGCAGAATGAAAACATGATATTTTCTGATGCAGATTGCCGCCCAGCTTCCGATAAGTGGTTAGCCAGGATGCAGAATAATTTTCACAGTAAGACAGAGATCATTTTAGGATATTCGCCCTACGAGAAAAAGGGAGGCTTTTTAAACAAGCTCATACGTTTTGAAACTTTCATCACAGCCTTAAATTATCTTTCCTTTGCCTTGACAGGGGAGCCCTACATGGGTGTTGGGCGAAATCTGGCCTATCAGAAAACGCTTTTTTTTCGTGGCAAGGGGTTTGCAGCACACATGCATATTCTTTCCGGCGATGATGACCTTTTTGTCAATCAAAATGCCACTGAAGCCAACACAAAGATTGAGATACATCCGGAGGCACAGGTATGGTCAGAGCCAAAAGATAGTTTTTCTTCCTATTTAAGGCAAAAGATAAGACATCAGGGCGCGGGAAAGGCGTATCAAAAGAAACATAAGCTCATGCTCGTTTCGCTGGGGGCTTCAGGACTTCTGTTTTACGGCTTTATAGCCGTTCTCATTGTCTTGCAAGCTCAATGGTGGTTACTGCTTTCTATTTACCTTGTTCGATTGTCAGTGCAGCTGTTAGTTTACATACCGGCATTTAAAAAATTAAACTGTCCGGATCTAGCCTGGTGGCTACCTGTATTAGATTTCATTTATTACTTTTATATAATGGTTTTCAGCTTTATTGCCGTATTTAAGAAGAAAGTGGAATGGAAGTAAATCCTAACTTTTCGCAAAATGCGAAAAATGATTTTAAGGTACTTTGCAGAGCGAAAGAAGGTGATCAGAAGGCTTTTGCAGAATTGATGCAGCGTTATAAGGATTCCATTTATTTCATGGCGCTAAAAATGGTCAATAATAAGGATGACGCCATGGATCTCACTGTAGAGACTTTCGGCAAGGCATTCGAAAATATCGACAAGTATAAGCCGGAATTTGCTTTCAGTACCTGGTTATTCCGGATAGCTACCAATAACTGTATTGACTTTATCCGTAAAAAGAGAATAAATGTAGTATCATTACACACACTGAATGACGACGAGGGAGAGGAAAGGCAATTTGAAGTGAGGTCAGACACCCTGAACCCTGAAGAGTCGTCGATTAAAAAACAGGAAAATGAAAAGCTCAAAAATATCGTTGATCAGCTGCCCTCCAGATACCGCACGTTAATCGTGTTGCGATATTTTGAAGAACTATCCTATGAGGAGATCGCGCAGCAGTTAGATCTTCCCTTAGGAACCGTGAAAGCCCAGCTTTTTCGCGCCAGGGACCTGCTGGCGAATGTTATGAACCGTAAAAAGACTAATCTTAGAAGTGACTTCTGACCTGATCGTATCTTATTTCCCTGATTTAAGCCAAAAGCAAAGGGGGCAGTTTCAGCAGTTGGATGAACAATACCGCTTTTGGAATGCCCGCATCAACCTGATATCACGAAAGGATATCGACATGCTTTACCTTCACCATATCCTGCATTCCCTTGCAATAGCAAAAGCTATCACTTTTTTGCCTGGCGAGAAGATATTGGATGTAGGTACAGGCGGAGGATTTCCCGGCATACCCCTGGCGATCCTGTTTCCTGAAAGCCACTTTCATTTGGTTGATTCTATTGGCAAAAAGATCAAAGTTGTGCAGGAAGTGTCGGCAGCCTGCGGCTTAACAAATGTGACCGCTACTCATGCCCGTGCTGAACAAGTAAATGATCAGTTTAATTTTGTTGTTTCCCGCGCAGTAACCAGGTTGTCTGAATTTTATCCCTGGATTAAAGGGAAATTCTTAAAGAAATCCGGAAATACCTTGCAGAACGGCATCCTCTATCTGAAAGGCGGCGACCTGGAGGAGGAGATCAAAGAATCAAAGCTGAATGTCCAGCTTATTCCACTGACAAAGTACTTCCGGGAGGATTATTTTGAGACCAAGTATATCGTTTACATTCCCCAGTAGCCCCACCATTCCTCAAAGTTTACCGTTAATTGAGTCGTTTACTCATTTTTGGGTATTTTTTGCTGGCTGTTAAAAATATGCGGACTTTGATCCCATGTCTTTGCTCCATCAAATCGCCCTGTGCTGTATAACCGGTGTCGGATCTGTTTTAGCCAGAAATCTCTTAAGCTATTGCGGGGATGCGGAAGAGGTATTCAGGGCAAAGAAAAAGGAGCTGCGTAAAGTTCCGGGAATAGGTCCAAAAACTATCGGACTAATAGAAAATCATTCGGCTTTCGGGCGTGCCGAACAGGAATTATTGTTCATAGAGAAGTATAAAATCAATCCCTTATTTCTTACCGACGATTCTTACCCTAAAAGACTCAGGAATTGTTACGATGCTCCTGTTATGCTTTTTTTTAAAGGCAATGCTGATTTTAATTCCAGTAAGATTATCAGTATCGTAGGAACACGTAATTCTACGGAATACGGCAGGGAGATCTGCAGGACATTAATAGCAGATCTAAAGAATCATGATCCATTGATAATTAGCGGACTCGCTTATGGGATTGACTATACGGCTCATCGCGAAGCTTTAAAAAACATGATTCCTACGGTGGGTGTAATGGCCCATGGCCTCGACCGTATCTATCCTGCACAACACAGATCAGTAGCTCAAAAGATGCTGGAGTGTGGAGGAATTCTAACAGAATTCATGTCTGAAACCATACCGGACCGGGAAAAT
>JBBJNR010000024.1:0-24071 GCA_037719315.1 Daejeonella sp. | reverse complement strand
CCGTATCATAGCAGGCCTGGCTGATGTTACAATCGTTGTGGAAGCGAGCATCCGGGGTGGGGCCCTTATCACGGCTGAATTTGCAAATTCATACAACAGAGATGTTTTTGCATATCCGGGGAGGATCGGGGATGAATACAGCTCGGGTTGTAACCTTCTTATTAAAACCAACAGGGCCCATCTGATAACAAGATCGGCTGATCTGGAGTATATCCTGGGCTGGGCCGGTCCGCAGCTGCGAAAGTCTGATTCCCAGCTAAGCTTGCTGATAGATTTATCAGAGGATGAAAAAGTTATCGCAAATATATTATCGGAAAAAGGAAACCTGGCGATAGATGAACTGGCTATTTATACAGGCTTCCAGCAAAGTAAGCTGGCCGTAAATATACTTTCAATGGAAATGAAAAACCTGATCGTGGGCTTGCCAGGAAAGGTTTACAGGCTTGCGTGAAATGAAGTCTGAAGTCTGAGGCAAGAGGTCTGAGGAAACGAATTTCAGGTTATCAGAATCGCTTCAGACCTCAACCCACATTTTTAGGAAAGTCAAAAAATATAAGCTCTCCCGTTCCAGCACTCACCATTCTCCAGGTATCAAAAGGGAAATGAATTAGCACCATACCACAGGTCGGAACGTTATTCAGGTCCGTACTACACAGGTCCTGTACGATGTTTGTAATACCAGGATTATGGCCGAACAATGCTGAGAATGAGGATGTATCATCTAAATTATTTACCACATTCAGAAGCGTGGATGGTAAAGCGTCATAGATCTCCATCTCTTTAACGATATTTGCTTTTTCAATACCCAGCACTTCGGCAAAATGCTCTGCCGTTGTAAATGCTCTCAGGGCGGGGCTGCTGATGATTTGCTGAGGTAAAAGACCTTTCGTTTTTAATCTTAAAGCCATTTCCGGGGCATTTTTTTTGCCTCTGGAATTCAACGGACGATTGAAATCAGAGAGTTTAATGTTATCCCAGTCAGATTTTGCATGGCGGACTAACAGGAGTTGTTTAGGCATTGGCTAGTTTGCTTATAGTCGTTAAATCAATATTGTTCATACACTTAAAATGCCCCAATGGACACTTTTCGAATCCGATCTTGGAACATGGCCTGCAGAAGAGGCCCTTCACTTCGAATTTATAGGATTCGTCAATCCGATAAGGAAACATTCCAAATTCGGGAACGGTATTTCCCCATACCGACAAAATCGGCCTGTTAAAGGCAGCAGCAATATGCATCATCCCGGTATCATGTGTAATAACTTGTTTAGCCATTTTAACCAAGTATGCCGACTGATCAAGCTGGAACTTCCCACAGCCATTAAACACATGATTTCCAGCCCCATTCATAATTTCATCACCGCGCTGAGCATCCTCGTGTCCTCCAAGTAAAACGACTGGCTGAGAAATCAACCTGCACAACTCCGCTAATTTTCCGGTTGGGAGCCTTTTTGTTGCGTGCTGCGCCCCAATCACCATTGCAATATATTCCTGATGGGATGGAGGTAAAAGTTGTCCGACATCATAGTTCTGCGTCAAAAAGTAATCCAAACCTTTGTGATCGTTTTTTACCCCGAGAAATTCCACAGTTTTCATATATCTGTCAACAATATGAACAGCAGGGAGGAGGTTTTTTTTAAAGGTCACCAGCAGCCATTTTTCCCAGTTTAATTTATTGAAAGACGAGGATGGAACCCCGAGTCTCGTTTTAATAATTAATGTTCTGAGATTGTGATGAAGGTCTATGATATGATCAAATTTTTCATTCCTTAGATCCTCAATTGAAGAAGATAAGGAATCCTTAAGAAAATGGAGCTTATCAATGTAATGATTGCCAGCTAAAACCGGTTCGAAAGCCTTTTTGGTGAGGAAATGAAGCTCGACACCGACCAGTTGCTCTTTAACACACCGGACAACAGGCGTTGTCAGGACGATGTCTCCAATCGAGCTAAGGCGGATAATGAGTATTTTAAGCTTTCCCTTTTTCAAATCAGCTGTTGTTTTTCTTCTGGTTAAAAACGGATCTTACTTCCTGAAGGCTCATAGCATTCAAGCAGTTAGCCCTGGACACGCCGCCTTTTCGGGCAACCAGCGTACCGTAATACATGTCATAGAAGCCTTCTTTACGGTGCGCATCAGGATTTATCGATAACAGAACACCTTTTTCTATAGCATATTGCTGCCATCTCCAGTCAAGGTCGAGCCGGAGGGGATTGGCATTGATCTCAATGATCACATCATTTGCTGCGCAAGCATCGATAACTTGTTGATGATCTATCGGATAGCCGTTTCTGCTTAAAAGCAGCCTTCCTGTGGGATGGCCTAGAATGGTTGTATAAGGATTTTCAATAGCCCTGATAAGCCTCTCGGTTGCTTTTTCTTCAGTCATTTTGAGAATTGAATGTACGGAGGCAACAACGAAATCAAACGTTGAAAGAATTTCATCCGAATAGTCCAGGGACCCGTCATATAGAATATCCGATTCAATACCTTTAAATATATGGAACGGATAAAGTTTAACATTGAGTTCATCAATCTCCCGCTGCTGTGCAGCAACACGTATTTCACTTAGACCTTTAGCATAGAAAGCGGATTTTGAATGATCACATATGCCTAAATATTCCAGCTTTAGTTCATCGCGACAAAAAACGGCCATTTCTTCCAGTGTATGTACCCCATCACTCCAGGTACTGTGGTTATGCAAACTGCCCTTCAGATCTTTGTACTTTATGAGCTCAGGTAATTTATTGACCTTTGCCAGCTCGAATTCATTGGTTCCTTCCCGCATCTCTGGCTCAATAAGCGCAATCCCGGCCAGTTCATAAATCTCCGGTTCTGTCTTCGCGCTTACATCCTTGTCTACAAGTTTTAAGGCCATCGCGTCAACGTGCTCCGGGTTCCCTGTATGATTGATCATCTGCCAGCCCAAATCTTCCTGTTTGCAGAAAAGGAGATTTACTTTAATCCCCAATTCAGTATCGCATTCGATCTTGTGGACTTTGGATTCTGTTACTGACAGGCCTATATTTTGCAAGCTGCCGCGGATATTTTCCGTAAAGGGAATTGTGGTGAGTATATCCAGTGAATCGATTATCTCACACCTGCGACGATATGCGCCCGTTAAGTATGCTTGTTGAGTCTTAAATTCCTGTATAAAACTTTGCAGAAGATTTTCAGCAAAATTCTCAATTCTGGCGTAAATAAAGCGGCCGATGCTGGCCATATTAAATTCAATGATTGTTTTTATCTCTTCCTGAGTTTTAAGTCCGAAACCTTTAGCTTCTATAAGGCGATTTTCATTGCAGGCATAATAAAGCTCTCCCACATTCTCGATTTCCATGTCCTTCCAGATCACAATGATCTTTTTTGGTCCGAGCCCCTTTATCTGCATCATTTCAATGACCCCCGGCGGGGTTTGACCGAGCAGTGCGCTCAGCTCAGGAATGGAGCTGGTAGTAACCAATGCCCAAACTTTAGATGCGGTACTTTTTCCCAGTCCATCAACCTGCTCCATTTCTGCAAGACCTTTTTCAGAAATGGGGTATGGCAGCTTATCTACTTTAAAAGCAGCATTGGCAACAGATTTAATTTTGAATGGATTTTCATCATGAAGCTCCATCAGTTGGCTAAGCAGCCGCAGAGTCCTTGCGATAGTTTTATTTTCCATGATTCATTGGCTGCCCAAAAATAATCAACCCTTCCCTCAAAAGGGAAGGGTTGGGTGAAAAATTTATTAACCGGTAAAATGGGGCAAATTTACTTCACGGTAATCGTATATGGCATGCGTGTCTGTACTCCTGAAATGCTCAGCGCGGATTTTAACTGCTCATAATAGGTAAAGTTGTCGCCCATCTCACGCTTAACAAAATAGAGACGGACCTTATCGGCTGAATTATCAAACAGAGATTTGAACGGGTCGACCTGTGCAGGGTAACTAACGACTTTATAATCTTTTAATTTTGCTTTCTTTGCCGCAGACGCAATTGCGTCATCAATATCTCCAAGCCGGTCCACAAGCCCAATTTTCAAGGCTTCGGAACCGCTCCAGACACGTCCCTGGCCGATACTGTCGATATAGGCCTGCGATCTTTTACGTCCATCCGCAACTTTCTTTGTAAACGTGTTATATATTTTATTTACCTCTTGCTGAAGGATCATTTTCTCGGCGTCTGTTAATGGGCGGGTTACATCCCCCAGATCAGCAAAACGTCCGGTCTTGACCCCGTCAAAGGTAATCCCAAGTTTATCGTTAAAGAATTTCTGCATATTGGGAACAATACCAAACACCCCGATCGAGCCTGTAATTGTATTTGGCTGAGCAAAGATCGAATCGGCAGCGCAGGCGATATAATATCCGCCAGAAGCAGCAACATCTCCCATTGAAACGATCACAGGCTTTATCTTTTTCGTGAGTAACACTTCCCTCCAGATAACATCCGATGCAAGCGCACTTCCACCGGGAGAGTTGATCCTTAAAACTACGGCCTTGACTTTATTATCTGTGCGTGCCTTGCGTATCGCCCTTGAAATTCTTTCAGATCCGATGGTCTCGTCGTTACCCTCCCCGCTGATTATTTCCCCACTTGCGTAAACAAGCGCTATGCGATTGCCGGATGACGTTTTGTCCTTATCGCCGTTCGAAGCATATTCTTCAATAGTCACCGATTTAACATCCTTTTTTTTATCAATCCCCGTGCGCGATTTCAGTTCATCGAGAACCTGGTCTTTGTAGAGTAATCCGTCAACCATTTTATAGGATAGTGCGTCTTTCGGATCCCGGATTTTGGCGCTGTCAGCGATTGCAAAAAGCGTTGCTTTTGGTATTTTCCTGCTTTCAGAGATGTTCGTTAGAAAATGATCATACAACGAACCTAAAAACGAAGTAACCTGCCGACGGTTAGGCTCGCTCATTTTTTCGAGAATAAATGGTTCAACTGCGCTTTTATATGTTCCAACCTTAATTATCTGTGCTTCAATCCCCAATTTATCAAGTGCACCCTTAAAAAACATACTTTCTGAGCTCAGGCCCCTGAAATCGACCATGCCCTCAGGGTTTAAGTACACCTTATCTGCTGCAGTAGCCAGATAATATGCCCCCTGGGTATATACTTCACTATATGCAAGAATAAATTTCCCACTTTTCTTAAATTCTAGCAGTGCATTGCGTATTTCTTCAATAGTTGCAAATCCGGAAGAAAGGGAGGACACATCGAGATATATGCCTTTAATATTCTGGTCAGTTTTAGCTGCCTCTATTCCGCCAAGGATTTCATTTAATCCTAAGGTCTTCTTGCCTTCAAAACCCATAAAATCGAAAGCCGCCAGTGGATTTTTGTCAGTCCTTTCTGAAATGGGGTAATCCAGGCTTACATGCATAATGCTGTTAGCGGTTACAGCAACTTTCCCATCGCTCCCTGCAGATGCAACAATTGCAGTTACAATTACAATGAAAACGACAAAAAGGACGAAAAAGGACAATATAACTCCGATCATCGAGGCAAAAACAAATTTGAAAAATTCTTTCATATAAAGGTCAAAAGGGTTATCTATGCAAGTATACAAATAACAGATTCACTACCTTGCTATTTGTTACACCGGGCATATAAAATAACATGTTTATAACATACTTATTACTGGGGAGCAACCTGGGCGACAGCAGGAAATCTATTCATGGTGCATTATCCTATATTGATGGACAAATCGGCGCCGTTAATTTAAGGTCCTCGCTTTACCAAACAGCTTCGTGGGGCAAGCACGATCAGCCTGATTTCATAAACCAGGCAGTTTGTGTCGATACAGATCTGTCTCCAGGGGAACTCCTGAAAGGCATCCTTGAAATAGAGCTTGAACTCGGAAGGGAACGTATTTCAAAATGGGGCTCCCGAACGATTGACATCGATATATTATTTTATGATGATCAGGTTTTGGATGAACCAGATCTTATCATACCCCATCCATACCTACACCAAAGGCGCTTTAGCCTGATGCCATTATACGAAATAGCCCCTAATCTTATTCACCCGGTGTTTAACAAATCGGTTGGGGAATTGCTGGATGAATTGCCTGATAATTTATTTGTAAAAAAGTTATCTTAGCAGATATTTAGCTAAAATGTCTGAAAGCTTTAATCGATATACCACCGAGTTTAATCTGGATCTCAGTTATCTGCGTGATGTTTCCAGTGGAAGTAACGAGTTTATGATCGAGATGATCGACTTGTTCCTGGAGCAGACGCCGGAATATTTTGAGAATTTAGAAAAGTTTATCGAAGAGGAAAACTGGCCTAAGGTTGCTGATATATCACATAAAATTAAACCAACACTGGCATTTATGGGTGCTAACGCTGCCAAGGAAAGCATGAGCGAAATAGAGAGCAATGCCCGGAATTTGACCAATACAGAGACGATTGGTACAGCCTTCAAAGCCCTTCACGAATTCAGCGCAGTTTTATTCAGTAAGCTTAGGGAAGTTAGAAACGA
Source organism: Daejeonella sp. (assembly GCA_037719315.1). Lineage (GTDB taxonomy): Bacteria > Bacteroidota > Bacteroidia > Sphingobacteriales > Sphingobacteriaceae > Daejeonella. Next base: position 17,592 of record JBBJNR010000024.1, on the reverse strand, counting down.
GCTTTAAAGAGATCAGATCTCTTTGAGATCAAATTCATAGCTCTCCATTATCAAATTAGCTAACAATTTCCGGCATGCTTCGTCGACTTTCTGGCGTGCAAGACTTTCACTCTGCGCATCAATTTCCAGGCTTATATGTTTTCCAACCCTCACATTCTGTATTTCCTGCAATCCCAGATTTTTCATGCTTCCCGTGACGGCTTTGCCCTGCGGATCAAGGATCTCCTTAAGAGGCATAATGTTGATTTCTGCTATAAACTTCATTTTACTGGTCTGAATTGAATAAACGATATTAAAAAATACAAAATTAGAATGAGTGGGACAGCGGCAAATTTAAATATTAGAAGCAGAACCAGGGAGGAAAAAACTAAAATATAGCGAAGCAGGTTTTGCTTCAGGTCTATACTTTTGAATTTTAATGAGATAAGCGGGATCTCTGACACTAATAAGATGCCCATTCCGAAACTGAATAAAAACAGAAAAACAGGACTTAAAATATATAGATCTACAAATGGGATCCCCTGCTCTATTATAAATGGCAAGGAGGAAATCAACAATGCATTTGCCGGGGTAGGCAACCCGATAAAGTTTTCAGACTGCCTGACATCGGTATTAAACTTCGCCAATCTCAATCCCGAAAATACAGCTATTAAGAAAGCTGAATAATTGACCCAGTTACCGGTGATTTGGGGCGATTGTAAAAAGAGCTGATAAATAATTACCGATGGTAATACTCCGAAACTAACCATGTCGGCTAAAGAATCAAGCTCTTTTCCAATATCCGAATAGGATTTTAACAGCCGTGCCAACATCCCGTCCAGGAAGTCCAGTATAGCCGCGATTAAAATCGCGTAAGAAGCCTGCTTTAATTCGCCCTGAAAAGCAAAAACAATTCCAAGGCATCCACTGAACAGGTTCAGGCAGGTAACGGCATTTGGGATATGTTTTTTCATAGGGAATGAGCAGCTTTTAGCTTTCAGTTTTCAACTTTGAGCTTCCAGCTATCCGTTAGGAGTTCATTGAAATCAAGAATTCCTCATTCGTTTTCGTTCCACGCATCTGAGATTGTAAGAACTCCATCGATTCCTGTGAATTCATATCAGCGAGATGATTTCTCAAGATCCAGATCCGCTGCAGTGTATCTTTATCCAGCAACAGATCGTCACGACGCGTACTTGAAGCCGTAAGGTCAATAGCAGGGAATATGCGTTTATTAGATAATTTTCTATCGAGCTGAAGCTCCATATTACCTGTTCCTTTGAATTCTTCAAAGATCACTTCATCCATTTTAGAGCCTGTTTCTGTCAGGGCAGTTGCCAGGATCGTCAATGAACCACCATCTTCGATATTTCTCGCGGCGCCAAAGAATCGTTTTGGCTTATGTAGTGCATTTGCATCAACACCACCGGAAAGGATCTTTCCTGAAGCCGGGGCAACTGTATTGTATGCACGCGCAAGACGGGTGATAGAGTCCAGCAAAATCACGACATCATGCCCGCATTCGACCATCCTTTTAGCTTTTTCAAGGACGATATTGGCGATTTTAACATGGCGTTCGGCAGGTTCATCGAAAGTAGAAGACACCACTTCAGCACGGACACTTCGGGCCATGTCAGTTACCTCTTCCGGGCGCTCGTCAATAAGAAGTATGATCAGATAAACTTCCGGATGGTTTTTCGCGATAGCATTAGCCACATCTTTCAGCAGCATGGTTTTACCAGTTTTTGGCTGGGCAACTATCAATCCCCGCTGACCTTTGCCTATAGGGGTGAAGAGGTCTATGATCCGGGTCGAATGGTTAGCGGTGTCTACAAATAAATTTAATTTTTCGGTTGGGAAGAGTGGCGTCAGGTAATCAAACGGGACTCTGTCGCGTACTTCAGCCGGAATGCGGCCGTTAATGGCCTCTACACGTACTAAAGGGAAATATTTTTCACCTTCTTTGGGAGGACGGATACTTCCTCGAACGGTGTCTCCCGTCTTCAATCCGAATAATTTAATCTGGGACTGCGAAACATAAATATCATCCGGAGAGGACAGGTAATTATAATCGGAGGACCTTAAAAAACCATAGCCATCCGGCATGATCTCAAGAATGCCCTCATTGACGATAACATTATCAAAATCAAGGTTAATAGCCGGTTCCTGGTTCCTGTTTTGACTTTGATTTTGCCGGCGGTCAAACTTCTTAGGTTCAGGCTGGGCTGAAGAAAGCTCTTTGCTTTCTTCAAGTATTTCGGAAGGTTGGGATGATTCCGCTATTTGCTCAACCGGCTCGGCTGTTTCCTCTGAAATTTCATCATCTTCAGGAAAATCAAAGGTCCGGGTATTGTCAAGGTGCACTTCCTGATGTTGCTTGGTCTCATTTTTGGTTTTTACACTCCGCAGTCGCTTGCGGGGCTTATCATCAGCCGCGGTATCTTCATCGGGACGGTTATTCAGGGCGCCGTTTTCTGCGAGTGCCGGATTTGCGGAATTTGCAATGATCTTTTGTATAAGATCTGGTTTACGCAACGTATCAGTATCTGCCACGCCAAGAGATTGAGCAATTTCACGCAGCTCAGAAACGAGCTTATCGTTCAATTTATTACTGTCAAGCATTAAATATGGTTTATGTTTTTTGGGATTTTAGTTCAATAAATTTATCCTGGAGCGCGACAACACAAAAAATTACTGAAAATTAGTATTTAGGAATTATTGTGATTTCCTGAATTCAGGGATAAATTGAGATTACAGCACAATTCTATACAATAAAATGAAATAATCAAAACTTTTAATTCTTTTTTTAAGATCCTGACCTCTTCTTTTTTTATTTTCGCTCAAATTCTTTAGTAAATGAACCGGGACCAACTGATAGAACAGATAAAAATAAAAAGATCTTTCCTGTGTATAGGACTCGATACGGATATAAATCTGATACCGCGCTTTCTTTTAGATTTCGAGGATCCGGTTCTTGAGTTTAATAAAAAAATAATTGATGCCACTCATGATCTATGTGTTGCATATAAGCCGAATAGTGCATTTTATGAAAGCAGGGGGATCGCCGGATGGGTGAGTCTGATAAAAACCTCAAATTATATCCCTGATGCCTGTTTAAGTATAATCGATGCCAAACGCGGAGATATTGGCAACACATCTGCCATGTATGCGAAAGCCTTTTTTGATAAGGAATCATCAGGAATGAGCTTTGATGCGATAACTGTTGCTCCGTATATGGGCAGCGATTCTGTTATGCCATTTCTGGAGTTTAAAGATAAATGGGTTATACTTTTAGCGTTAACATCAAATGAAGGCGGGAAGAACTTTCAGTTCACAGAGACAGGCAATGGCCGCTTATTTGAAAAGGTCATAGAAACAGCGAATACCTGGGCCGGCGACGATCGTATAATGTACGTTGTCGGCGCCACACGGGCAGAAGAATTTCTCAATATCCGTAAACACGCACCCAATCATTTTTTTCTAGTCCCGGGAGTGGGAGCTCAGGGTGGAAGTCTTGGGGAAGTAAGTAAATACGGGTTAAATAAAGATTGTGGTTTACTTGTAAACTCATCCCGCTCAATTATCTATGCATCGCCAGGTGCTGATTTCGCAGAAAGAGCAAGGGAGGAAGCATTAAAACTCCAGAAAGAAATGAGTACGCTGCTGGAGCATATCTCTGAGTAATCGGGAGCCAAGAACCAGGATAACCCGGCTTATTGAAATGATTTGTTATTAACTTAAACATTATTTGATACAAGAGAATAGCGGAACTAGTAGAATAAGTCTTTGTTCCTGGCTCCTGGCTCAAAATCTACAGCTTTCAGCCTTCACCCTTTACCGTATTCTCTTCCAACTCTACCGTTAAATCATGTTTCAAATCTCCGGAAGAAAAACCGGTAAATTAGGATATGTCTGTTCCTGAAGATTTCCTCCATTATTTATGGAAGTTCCGGCTGTTCAAGCAGCAGGGATTAGCTACAGTTGATGGAGAGCCTGTGGAGATCATTTCCGTCGGCTTGCATAATAAACATGCCGGGCCAGATTTTGAAAGCGCCACCATCAGGATAGGCAGCACCTTATGGGCAGGCAATGTTGAGATCCACTTGCGTTCATCAGACTGGGAGAAGCATCAGCACCAGATTGACCAAACTTACGATAGCGTTATCCTGCATGTCGTAGCCCGGCATGATCAGGATATATTTCGAATGGACGGTACGAAAATACCGGTGATTGCTCTTGAGGGATTGATTCCTAAAAAGATCAGTGACAATTATCTGCGTCTTCAGGAATGTATGGATTGGATCCCTTGTGGAAACCAGGTATCAAGTCTTGACCCATTCCACATAAGGTACTGGCTTTACCGTGTGGAAATCGAGCGTATTGAAGAAAAAGCCGAATTAATTAATTTGGCCCTCAAAGAATTTAAAGGAAGTTGGGACGATGCATTTTATGTTTCACTTGCCAGGAACTTCGGCTTTAAAACGAATGCAATCCCCTTCGAAATGCTCGCCAGGTCATTGCCGCAATCCTTGCTTGCAAGGTATAAGAACAGGCCGCTGCAAGTTGAATCCTTAATTTTCGGACAAGCCGGGTTCCTTTTTTCCCGGCATAAAGATGAGTATCCTGAGATGCTGCGAAGGGAATATCTTTTCCTGAAAAAAAAACATTCCCTTCAACCTATGGATAATTACGTTTGGAAATATATGAGAATGAGGCCGGTAAATTTCCCCACCATCCGGCTGGCGCAGTTTGCTGCATTAATTATTCGCTCTAATCATTTATTTTCAAGAATCCTGGCTGAGAAGGATATCAGGAAGATCATTGCACTGTTTGACAATCTGCCTGTAAGTAAATATTGGCATAACCATTACAGGTTTGATACAGAAACCTCCTTTTACTCGCCCCGATTAGGAAAGCAGTCCGTAGATAATATCCTGATAAATACAGTAAGTGTTTTCATGATGGCATACGGCAGAATGACAGGCTCGCAGGAGCATATCGGCAGAAGCCTGAACCTGCTTGAATATTTACCAGGCGAAACGAACGCGGTCACAAGCCGTTTCAAGGAAACGGGCCTGACGGCAGAGAGCGCATTTTTCTCGCAATCTATGATTCAGCTAAAAAAAGCTTATTGTGATCAGAAGAAATGCTTATCTTGTGGAATCGGAATGAAAATATTGAATGGGTAATGTTACAGCAATTTATTACATTTTTTGAAAAGCGGTCGTTCGGTGTATGTGCATACCTGGGAGAACGCCTGAATATATCTATATCCAAGATCAGGTTATTCTTTATTTATTCTTCTTTCCTTGCCGTAGGATTTCCTCTCATCTTTTATATATGCGCTGCCCTGGTACTGGATATTCGTCACTACATCAAAAGAAAAAGATCGGGAATTTTAGACCTTTGATTGGATAAGATACCAGATCAGGATAATATTTTCGCTATTTCGCTAAAACCTTTTTCCAAAGCCTGGTCTGCAGGAGTTTTCCCATCTTCTGTTTTCGCTGCTACCTCCGCACCTGCCTCCAGCAAAACGATCAGCAGGTCAATATTTCCATTATGTGCGGCTGAATGGAGGGGCGTGGCGCCAGACATCTGCACAACATTTACATCTGCACCGGCTTCCAGCAGCATTTTTGCGATCATGGTGAAATCAGACGCTACAGCAGAGTGGATGGGATATACACGAAAACCATTGCTGGAGGGGACATTCGGTTCCGCACCATTTAAAAGCAGGAACCGAACGACATCTTCATGGCCAAAATACGATGCAAGGCCAAGGGGTGTGAACCCATCTTCAGAAAAGCTATGGATCAGCTCCGGATCGGCCATAACAGCCTTTTCAACTATTTCTGATCGGCCCATTGCTGAGGCCTCGAAAATGCTGATATCCGGAACATACCCGGAAATTATCAGCGCCAGTTCAGGTTTTTTAAAATAACAGCAAAGCATGAGGGGGGATACTTGATGGCTTGTTTTTTGCAAGGCTAGCGCTGGATTTGCTGCCAACAGGTCAGCTAATGCGTTGGAATCACCTTTTTCTATGCATTCTTCCAGTATATCCTGACTCATAGCTTTAATTTATTTTTGTAATTGCTCTCCGATAATCAATATTAATAAAAATAAATAAAAAAATCCCACTCCCCAAAGGAAGCAGGATCATCCAACTAAACCTAAACTAATATTCTAAATGTCTTTGAGATATCTTTTATACTTATTACACCTCACATTTATAAGACGAAAGACGATCCCTAAGGTTTAATCAGGGCGCTGAAAAAATCTAGCAGCTTAGGCATGTCTGATTATTTTTTATAACGTTATATTTGTCAGGAATAATTAAATGTCGAATGCCCCTAAGAGGAAATCAATTCAGAAACGAGAACTCATTTCGCGAGGAGCCAAAGTCAAAAGCCACCAGTAAATCGAGGATTCCCAGGGAAACAGCAGAGGTGATGCCTAAGTTTAAGCTAAATGATGACCGCGCCATAAAGATTATCGGTTTGTTCTTTCTGATCGTCTCCCTTTATTTTATGGTGGCTTTTACTTCTTACCTTTTTACCTGGAAGGATGATCAGAGCTATGTTATGGACGCAAATGGCGGATGGGGCAATCTCTGGAAAACCCAGGCCGAACTGACACAGATGGGGTTAAGCCAACCTGTTGTGGAAAACTGGCTTGGAAAATTTGGCGCCTTGTTATCGCATCAGTTTGTTTATGAATGGTTTGGTGTGGCCTCATTTATATTTATTGGTGTTTTTTTCATTGTGGGATACCGGATGCTGTTCAAGATCAAGGTTTTTTCGATCTCAAAAACGCTTTCCTACTCGTTCTTTCTCTTAATTTTCATCTCGCTAACGCTTGCATTCTTTCATTCCTTTATGTCAGATTATCCGCACTATCTGGAGGGCGAGTTCGGATTTTGGACCAACAGGCTGCTGCAGGCCCAGATAGGGGATGCCGGTACAGCGGGTCTGCTCGCCTTTGCCGCGCTGACTGTTCTGATCATCGCGTACAATATTGACTTTAAGATGCCTGAAAGAAGTATAGATTCTCAATTTACTGTTCCGCATACCACTGCAGATGTTGAACTCGAAGACGAGATCAGGCATGAACCGGTTGAGTTTGACCTGCCTCCCCGTCCCGGTACAGATAGCAGGTCCTCGAACAAGGTGAATCAGAATTTGCCGCCTGTTAAATTGGAGCATGCGGAGCCTGAACACGTAAATGTAGTCTTGAGCCCCTCACGAAATGTCCCGTTTGAAACGGAAGATACTGTGATCAACGAGATTAAAGACTCTCCGCCGCTGATCATCGAAACCACGGAGGAAGAGAGAAAATCGACCGAGCTTGTTGAGCAGTTTGGGATGTATGATCCTACCCTTGACCTGTCAAGCTATAAATATCCACCCCTGGATTTGCTTGAAAATTATGGATCTAATAGGATCGCGGTAAATGCGGATGAGCTTGAAGCGAACAAGAATAAGATCGTAGAAACGCTCAACCATTATAATATTGAGATTGATAAGATTAAGGCAACAATCGGCCCGACTGTTACTTTGTATGAGATCATTCCTGCTCCGGGGGTCAGGATCTCGAAGATTAAAAACCTGGAGGACGATATTGCCTTAAGCCTTGCTGCTTTAGGGATCCGTATTATTGCTCCCATGCCCGGTAAGGGCACCATCGGTATTGAGGTTCCTAACCAGCATCCTGAAATGGTATCCATGCGATCTGTACTGGCAACCGAGAAATTCCAGAACACCACGATGGACCTGCCAATTGCACTTGGAAAAACAATTTCCAATGAGGTCTATATTGCTGATCTGTCAAAAATGCCACATTTACTGGTCGCAGGGGCCACCGGACAAGGTAAGTCTGTTGGTATTAATGCGATACTGATCTCCCTGCTTTATAAAATGCATCCATCACAGCTTAAATTTGTTCTGGTGGATCCCAAAAAAGTAGAGTTAACGCTATTCCGGAAAATTGAGCGGCATTTCCTTGCGAAACTGCCTGGTGAGGCAGATGCGATCATCACCGATACTAAAAAGGTGATTGCGACGCTTAATTCATTATGTATTGAAATGGACCAGCGTTATGACCTGTTAAAGAATGCCCATGTCAGAAACCTCAAAGAATACAACCAAAAGTTTATCAGAAGGAAGCTAAACCCAAATGAAGGACACCGGTTCCTTCCTTTTATCGTGCTGATCATAGATGAATTCGCTGATCTGATGATGACAGCCGGTAAGGAGGTAGAAGCGCCGATAGCACGTATTGCCCAGCTTGCCCGTGCGGTGGGGATACACCTGGTAATTGCAACACAAAGACCCTCTGTGAATATTATTACAGGCACGATTAAAGCAAATTTCCCGGCACGGCTTGCATTCAGGGTATTATCCAAAATTGATTCAAGAACAATTCTTGACAGTGGTGGCGCCGATCAGCTTATAGGCAGGGGGGATATGCTTTTGTCCACCGGAAGTGATCTAATCAGGATACAATGTGCTTTTGTAGATACTCCGGAAGTGGAGCGTGTGTCAGACTTTATTGGTGCTCAACGAGGGTACCCGTCAGCATTTATGCTGCCGGAATATATTGACGAGAATTCGGAATCTTCCATGAAAGATTTTGATGCATCCGACAGGGACCAGTTTTTTGAGGAAGCTGCCAGGCTGATCGTTATGCATCAGCAGGGCTCCACTTCATTGATACAGCGTAAATTAAAATTGGGCTACAACCGGGCCGGGCGTATAATTGACCAACTGGAAGCCGCCGGTATCGTGGGCCCTTTCGAAGGGAGCAAGGCCAGAGAGGTACTTATACCTGATGAATATTCTTTGGAACAGTTCTTGGGTACTCTGGATAGTAAAGAATAGTTTTAATAAAATAGAAAATGAAAAAAATAATGATATGCGCATTTGTAATTTTGGGATCGGCGGTGAACCTGATGGCGCAAAGTGAGGCAAAAGCCAAGGCCATTTTGGCCGAGGTCAGCAAAAAGTACAGAAATTATGATGTGATCAAAACTGATTTTTCATATACCCTTGAAAACCCCAGGGCAAAGATCAAGGAAACTCAGTCAGGAATATTATTTGTAAAATCAAAGGCCAATAAATATAAGATCATATTAAAAGGCCAGGAACTCATCAGTGATGGTAAGAATCAATGGACCTACCTCAAAGCAGACAAGGAGGTTCAATTAAGTGAAGTAGATAATACCGCAGAGGCGCTGAACCCTGCCAAGATCTTTACCATTTATGAGAAAGGATTCAAATCATTATATATTAATGATACAAAAGCAGCTAATGGAAGAATGGTGCATAACATCGACCTGACCCCCTCTGATAGTAAACGCACATTCTTTAAGGTCAGGCTGCAAATTGATAAGCTTAACAAGCAAATCACCAATGCAGTAATATTTGATAAAAACGGAAATAAGTATACCTACCTTATTAAAACTTTCACGCCTAATGTAAAGGTGCCAGAGTCAACGTTTGCTTTTGACGCTAAAAAATATCCCGGTGTTGAGGTCGTGGATCTGCGATAAGAGGGAAAAACTTTTTTTAAAGGGCTCGGACGTACAAGGTTTGAGCCCTTTTTTATTTATTTTTGAACTGCGATGACCCTTTCTTACACCCAGCATACATTAGACAAACTGGAATCTCTTCTTAGGGCGCTGGGATTCAAGCTGCGTTATGAGAAAGGGAACTTTAAAACAGGGGCTTGTGTTTTAGAACAGAGCAGGGTAATTATTGTGAACAGATTTTCTAATATTGAAAGTAAGATCATCGCACTGGCTGACCTGCTGCAGAACGCAGAAACAGATGATAGTTTATTGGAAGAGAAGCAAAAAGCCTTTCTTTATTTATTAAAGCAAACAAAAATAGAGTTTTGAGGGTCACATTCCTGGGAACCGGAACCTCGCAGGGTGTACCTGTTATTGCATGCGAATGCGAAGTTTGCTCATCAACGGACAAGCATGATCAGAGACTGCGCGTTTCGGTGCTGATTGAAGAGAAGGGCAGCGCTATAGTGATCGATTCAGGCCCTGACTTCCGGTATCAGATGCTACGAGCGGGAGTAAAACATCTGGATGCTATCTTATTTACCCATGAGCATAAAGACCATGTTGCCGGCCTGGATGATGTTCGTGCATTTAATTACAAGCAACAGACAGAAATTGATGTCTACGCGCATAAGCGTGTTCAAAACGCTCTAAAACAGGAATTCCATTATATTTTTTCTGAAGCTAAATATCCCGGGATCCCTCGTCTGGAATTACATGAGATAAAAGATCAGGAATCATTTGAAGTTGCTGGAATTGCAATTATTCCGATATCAGTCATGCACTTTAAACTTCCTGTTTTTGGTTTCAGGATCGGTGATTTTAGCTACATTACCGATGCAAAGACAATCAGCGAACCCGAGCGGGAGAAACTTAGAGGATCAAAGGTTCTGGTTATCAATGCCCTGCAAAAAGAAAACCACGTTTCTCACCTTACTTTCGGCGAAGCGCTTGAAATGGCAGGTGCGATTGGGGCAGAGAAAACCTATCTAACCCATATAAGTCACAGGCTGGGAACACATAAAAAAATTATGGAAGAGCTTCCTGAAGGAATTTATCTGGCGTACGATGGATTGGAGCTTGAAATATAGCCTCCTGGTACCGGAACCAGTCAAGCCCCCTTTTTCAGCTTGTACTGCCTGCCGTTCGAAATTAGCGTTGGAGTGGAATTTGCGAGATCGATCTGCTTCTGAAACGTATTCTCGATAACTGTACAGACAGACCCCAGTATTCCTGCATGATCGAGTTTAGATAGCACAATTTTTACCTTTTCCCTGATCTGGGTCATGCAATAGGTATTGATAGAATGCTGAATAGGAATGGTTATATACTGCTTCGCTTCTGCAATTTTCCCGCCCAATATGATAAGTTCCGGATTAAACAGCTGGATCAGGATCGAGATCCCCTTTCCAAGGTTTATACCAATGTCAGATAAAATATTAATAGCATACTGATCCCCGCGGTTGGCCGCATCTATCACCAGATGCGGCTCGATCTGGTCGATCTCCTGGTCAGATAATTCATTTAATATAGAATACTGGCCAGATTTTATCCCTTCTTTCGCCATACGCGCAAGAGCAATGCCTGAAGCTACCGTTTCAAGACAGCCGCGTTTGCCGCAATAACACAGTGCCCCATCGTCAACAAATGGAATATGCCCTATTTCACCCGAGAACCCTGAATTGCCGCTCCGAAGTTTTCCGTCCATTATAATACCCAAGCCAATTCCCCAGTCCATTGACAGGATCAAAACATTATCTTTCCCCTTTGCCAGACCGAAACGGGCTTCTGCCAGCGTGGCGCTCTTGACATCGTTCTGGATATAAACCGGTTTAACAAATTTTTCCTCCAGTACCTGCTGTAAGGTCTTGAGTTCGTTGGCGCTGGTCAGGTAGGTATAATTATTGCCTGTTATAGGGTCGACAAGCCCAGGCATACTTATTCCAATTCCTACTAATTTATCCCGGTCTATCCCTGAATTTCTGATTAACTCGTCCGCAATATCATATAGGCGATCAATTGCTGACAGGTCTCTTGAAATTGGAAGGGCCAGACTTTGAACATCGGTAATAGTGTTGTTATTATTGTCAAGGATTACAATATTGGTTTTAAAGCGCTCCATATCAATACTAAGCACGAAAAAAGAATTATCGCGAAATGAGTATAACTCTGGTTTCCTGCCGCCAATAGATGTGCCCTTCCCTTTTTTCTCTAAAACACCTTCCTCGATAAGTTCATTTATCAGAACAAGGGACGTAGGTAAGCTGATATTTAGCAGATTACACAGATCAGCGTTTGATTTCGGTCCTTCAGTATAAGTATATTTAAGGAGCTTTACCTTTTGAAGGTATTTCTTCTTTTCAATATAGCTTAAGCCCTCTAAATACTTTTTATCTACAATGATCGATTTCATGAAGGATTTTTATTTGATGCATAATTACTATAAATTTTTATAAAATCATAGATCTCTGTAACTTAAATAAAATTTTTAATAAAGTTTAGTATAATGTTATTAATATTTAGTAAATAATTTCTTAACACTAAATTTTTTATTATAAACATTTATGTTTAATATAAATTTATATTTTTATAACATCAAAAAATGATAACATGAAAAAACAAATACACGACTTTTGGCTGAACGGAAAAATATTACCCCTTTTGCTTTTATTCATCTTAATGCAGTTTTCCTCCCGTGTATCCGGGCAATCTGCAGCCAGGGAAATAAATGGAGTTGTTAAAGAAGCTTCTTCCACCGAAACCTTACCCGGCGCGATAGTTAGCTCAGCGTTATCGGGTAAAACAACTTCTACCGATATAAATGGAAGATTTCGCCTCGAAGTATTGAACAATGATGAAATTGTGGTGAAGATGCTTGGCTACGAAACACAAACGATCAAAGTGGGAAACGCTTCTACTATTGAGATAAGCCTTAAATCCTCGAACGCATTTCTTGACGAGGTGGTTGTAGTGGGGTATGGTGTCCAGAAAAAAGTGAATTTAACAGGCGCGGTTAGCGCTATTTCTGCTGAGGATCTGGAAAGCAGGCCGATAACCGCCGTGTCTTCGAGTTTGCAGGGACTTCTTCCCGGTGTAACTGTCAGAAGCTCGACCGGCTTGCCAGGGCAGAACGGAGGCGTAATTCGCATCCGCGGGATAGGTACGCTGGGAGATTCGAACCCACTGATTGTTATCGATGGAATTCCCGGGGGAAGTATGGATATTTTAAATCCGGACGACATTGCAAGTATTTCTGTATTAAAAGATGCGGCTTCATCATCCATTTACGGGGTTCGCGGAGCTAATGGGGTTATTCTTGTAACCACCAAAAAAGGTAAAGCTGATTCAAAGCCAGCTATATCCTACAGCAATTATTTTGGAACCCAAACGCCAACTGCCCTTCCTGAGTTTCTTGGCTCGCCGGAGTATATGGCTTTGCTAAACGAATCCCAGTTAAATGTGGGACGTACACCTACTTATACTGATGCTGAGATCGAAGCAGCCCGGAATGGTACTGATCCTGACCGCTACGGCAATACAAATTGGCTGAAAGAGATCTACAAGGATAATGCAGCACAGCAGAATCATAATATCAGTATTAATGGCGGCGCAAATAATACTAACTATTACGTTTCCTACGGTTATTTAAAGCAAAATGGGCTCGTTACAGGAGATAATTATGGATCCAGGCGTAATAACGTCCGCCTGCGATTGAACACAAAGCTGATCGATCGTGTGGATATTGATGCTAACATCGGTTATATAGACCGCGGTTATAAAGAATCATCCGAAGGACTTGACGGAGATTCTGGCCCATTGTATTCATCACACCAGATATCGCCGGTTGTGCCCTTAAAATTCAGTAATGGTAGCTGGGGTTATCTTGGAGGTTCACGCAATCCGGTTGCAGTGGCAACAGATGGTGGTGCAAATGATTTTACATCGCAAGAGTTAACAGGGAACCTGGGTGTTACGCTGAACTTGTTTGACGGGTTTAAGTTAAGAGGACAGTACGGATTGATCAAAGCGAATTCTCAGCGTGAAATATTCAATAAGCTGATCAATTATATCAGCCCGGTAACCAATGCTATTATTTATCAGACGAATTTTCCTAATAAAATAGATAACCGCGATTATTTTAATACTTACCAGACCGTTATCGGTATCGCAGAATATGGCAAAGTGTTTGCGAAAAAACATGATTTGAACATATTGGCGGGAGCTTCGCAGGAATCAAATATCGGCGAGAGCTTTACCGCAAGCCGCACCGGCCTGGTTTCGCAGGATGTGAGTAATATTAACCTTGGGACAGCAAACCAGCTTAATTCAGGCACTGCTGATCAAACAGCGCTTCAATCATTATTTGGAAGGGCAAGTTATTCATTTAACCAGAAATATCTTGCTGAAATAAATTTGAGGTATGATGGCTCATCACGTTTTGCCAGGGATGTACGTTGGAACCTGTTTCCTTCTGCTTCAGTAGGATGGAGGCTTTCGGAAGAAAAATTCTTTGGTAAGCTGAAAAATATATTTGAAGAGGCAAAGATCAGGGCATCTTACGGACAACTTGGTAATGATAAGGTAGTTGGGGTTGGTATTAATAATAATTATACCTATGGAGCTACGGTTGTACCGGTTACCACTATGCCCATAGGAAATACTCTGACACCAGGGTATGCACAAACAACAATACCCAATCCTATCCTTACCTGGGAGAATGTGATCAAGCAGAACATTGGTTTAGACCTCCTTATGCTGAAAGGGCGCCTGGGCTTAACAGCTGATTATTTTATACACGACACGGACGATATTCTGCTTCGCGTAACGTATCCCGGTGTGCTTGGAGCTACGGAGCCACCGCAGAATGCGGGTAAAGTTCAGAACAAAGGCTGGGAATTGGCCCTGAATTGGAAGGATCAGATAAAGGAATTCACATACGGTGTAAATGTCAATTTCTTTGATGTACAGAACAAAGTAACAAGCTTAGGCGGTGTGCCGCCTACTATTGGGAACCAGGTCCGTTTCCTTGGTGAGCCGATCGATTCTTTTTACGGCCTGGTAGCTGAACGTCTGGCCCAGGAGTCGGATTTCGATTACAACTCCACGACCAAAGTATATACAGCGAAATTCCCTTTCATTTCGGGAGACCAGGTACGTCCTGGTGATGTTATCTATAAAGACTTGAATGGCGATGGAAAGCTAACGCTTGCCGACGACCGCCAGATTCTCGGTAACCCTTTCCCAAGAATGTCATATTCATTCAGAGGAGATGTAGCATGGAAAGGAATTGATTTAAATATCTTTTTCCAGGGAGTTGGTAAAGCTGATGGTTTTATCCAGGGAGCAGCAAGGCATACATTTATTAACGAGTCTGCTAATCCGCAAAAATTTCACCTGGACAGATGGACGCCTGAAAATACGGATGCAAGCTATCCAAGGTTTACGTATCAGCAAACACACAATCAGCGGCTTTCTTCAAAATGGATTGAAGATGCATCTTATCTTCGCTTAAAAAACGTACAGGTTGGTTACACGTTGCCTTCCAAGTATACCCAGAAATACAGGATAAGCCGTTTCAGGGTATTTGCATCAGGAGATAATTTGTTTACTAAAACAGATTTCTTTAATTCCTACGATCCGGAAACACCGGTAAGCAGCGGCGGTTTTTACCCTCAGGCTAAAACTTTTATTATGGGGCTTAATTTTAATATTCAATAATCATGAAGAAGCTATTATACGCAATTTTAATCACGACACTAACTTTAAGCTCCTGTCAAAAAGACTTTTTAGAGCGCCCGCCTTTGGATGAATTGGTGGATGAAACTTTTTTCAAAACTGAGGACCAGCTCCTTCTTGCATTAAACGGATGTTATGCATACATTAAAGGCAAAAACACCGTTGATATGGAAAACCTGGGAGATAACACGTTGAATTCTTCCCAGAATGATTTCCTGCGGATAAGTACAGGGAATTATAATGTTGATCTGGGTATTTTAAACAGTGAGTGGACCAGCGCATACAATGGGATCAGGCGCTGTAACGCCTTTCTGGAAAACTACGAGAAGGCTGAGGGACGGCAAACAGTCAAAGACGCTTATGCTTCCGAAGTTCGTTTTATCCGGGCATATTTATACAGCTATCTGACCTTATTTTTCGGCGATGTACAACTAGTTACAAAAACTCTATTGATCACAGATCCTGAAGTATATGGTACCAGGAACAAAAAAGCAGAGGTGGTAGATTTCATTCTGAAAGAATTACAGGAAGCTTCAGTTAATATGCCACTTACTCAAACAGGTACAACCCTTGGAAGAGCAACTAAAGGTGCTGCCCTGGCTTTAAAATCGAGAATCGCCCTATATAATGAGAAATATGATATAGCAGAGAAAGCGGCTAAAGATGTAATGGACCTGGGTATCTACCAGTTGTATACCACAGGGGGAGCAGCTTCTGCATATAATGATTTTTTCACCTATAAAGGAAAGATTATAAATTCTGCTAATAAGGAAACCATCCTGGCTCGTATACATTCGGAGGTAGCATTATCTTATCATAATATGAGCCGCGAAGCACAGGTCCCGGATCAGGCTTCACGCTGGAACCCGACTAAATCACTTGTGGATAGTTATTTATGTTCAGACGGATTACCTATTGATAAATCGCCACTATATAAGGAAAGCACCTATGCAGACATATTTACTAACCGCGATCCCAGGCTGAAACAAACCGTTCTAGCTCCGGGAGCAGCATGGGGAGGCAGACAGGATGGTAAAAATGAGACAAGTACAGCTAATTGGGGTACATACACTACGCCTAAATTTATTTCCAACAAGCTGGGATCTGTTACAATAACAGGTTATTATTTCACAAAATATGTTGAGTTGTCCACTGTAGCGCGTGTAGGGCGTGATGAGAACGACATCCACCTGATCAGGTTTGCCGAAGTTTTATTAACCTATGCCGAGGCAAAACTTGAACAGGGTACCTTAACTCAAGGTGATATAGATCTGACGATCAATAAACTTCGCGATCGTGTTGGTATGAAGCGTATGAACATTGCAGAACTAGCTTTAAACGGTATGAATCTCAGGACAGAAGTACGTCGCGAGCGCCGGGTAGAGCTGGCATTGGAAGGACAGCGTTATTTTGATATCATTCGCTGGAAACAGGGAAGCCTGCTTGCCGCAGATGTAAAAGGGATCAAAAAGTCTATGGCTGCACGCCCGTCAGATATTTCCAACCTGCCTGCAGATGCCCAAGGGTACATACTTGCAAACACAGGTCGTATATTTGTCAGTCCAAAGAATGATCTTTGGCCAATATCCCTGACACAATTAGAGCGTAATCCAAACCTCGGGCAAAATCCGGGTTGGCAGTAAATATTTTTCCGGCATGGGCTACCATGCCGGCTTATCCATGATAACGATTGATTAATGAGATTACCTGCCGCTCTTATTCTGAGTGTAATACAGCTTAGCATGTTATCCTGCTCAAAACGCTCAGGTGATCAGCCCGCACCCGTTGCGCAGCCCCCTGTTGTTCTGCAACAGGCAAAGGCCACTTCAGGCGACACCTTGCGTGTCATGACCTTTAATATTCATCATTGTAACCCTCCCAGTAAAGAGGCGGCCGGAACAATTGAGCTGAATACTACAGCGAGTGTGATTTCTAAAGAAAATCCCGATCTTGTAGCATTGCAGGAGGTGGATGTGAACACAAAGCGTTCAGGTTTTACCAACCAGGCTCAGCTTTTAGCTCAGAAGCTTGGGATGAACGTGTATTTTGGAAAGGCTATCAATTATGATGGGGGAGAGTATGGCGTAGCGATCTTGTCGAAATTTACCTTGAGCAATTCTGTAACACACCCGCTGCCTGAATCCGCTAATCCGGCTAGTGAAGATCGTGTGCTTGCCGTTTCCTCGATAAGTTTTCGTAATGGCAAGACTATCTATTTCGGCACTACCCATTTAGATGTCACCAGCGCGGGCAATGCTATTAAGTTAAGGATTAAAAGAACCGGTTATGGGAAAAGTAAATTCACT
>JBBJNR010000102.1:0-9834 GCA_037719315.1 Daejeonella sp. | reverse complement strand
AGCTGCATCGCCATTAAAAGCAATTAATTAACGATGCAAATTTAGCTTTGCAGATACTGGCTGTCAAGATGTTTAGTTATTGAACAGGTTGTATGTCAATAACTTACGAGCAATTCGGTGAGTAAACGGGAACCTTAAAATCTACTCACCGAATCACTCACCTTTTTGGTGGGAAAACGTGAATAAATTGGGGTTTTGACTAAAATACAAAAGCCTGCAATCATTTGATTTGCAGGCTTTTAGTTGATTTTGATATTGAAACTGGCGGAGAGGGTGGGATTCGAACCCACGGTACCCTTGCAGGTACACGAACTTTCCAAGCTCGCTCGTTCGGCCACTCTGACACCTCTCCGTTTTATGGCCTTTCCTTTCGGAAGGGATGCAAAAGTATCAAAATTTTGTGAACAATTTCTCCTGTTAAATGAAAAATGCTGGGATGCGCTTTGTGCCGTTTCCTCTTTTAGTTCTGGAATAATCCCGCAATTTCAATATGTTTGCAGAAATTAATTAATACTAAACGGTTTCGGAATTAATGCTGAGTCTCGACGAGATTAAAAAGCCTATCGCCGCAGAACTTGATACTTTTGAAGGAAAGTTTAAAGCTTCTATGCAAAGTTCTGTTCCGCTTCTGGATCGCATTACCCATTATATTGTTAAGCGCAAAGGCAAACAGATCCGGCCTATGTTTGTATTCTTTTCAGCAAGTCTTTGTGGAGGCATCACCGAAGCAACTCATCGCGGAGCAGCGCTTGTTGAACTACTCCATACCGCAACACTCGTACATGATGATGTGGTAGATAACTCTTATGAACGCCGGGGATATTTTTCTATCAATGCGCTGTGGAAGAATAAAATAGCAGTCCTTGTAGGAGACTTTCTGCTGTCGAAAGGGCTCTTGCTATCCATTAATAACAACGACTTCGGACTTTTGAAGATCGTCTCTGAAGCCGTTAAACAAATGAGCGAGGGCGAACTTCTTCAAATAGAAAAGGCCAGAAGGCTGGATATTAGCGAGGATGTTTATTATGAAGTGATCCGGCAGAAAACGGCATCTCTTATCGCTTCATGTTGTGCATGCGGAGCTGCTTCTGCTGGCGCTGATGCGGAAACAGTTGAAAAGATGCGCCTTTTTGGCGAAAAGGTCGGCATCGCATTTCAGATAAAGGATGACCTGTTTGATTTTGGGACCGACGCGATTGGTAAGCCTTTAGGTATAGATATTAAAGAAAAGAAGATCACGCTGCCTTTGATCTATGCATTGAACAAATCCAGTCGCTCCGAAAAGCGCAGGATCATTAACCTTGTCAGGAATCACAATGAAGAGGCTGATAAGGTTTCTGAGATCATTGACTTCGTACGCAACAGCGGTGGTATGGATTATGCCACTAAGCAGATGGAGATGTATCAGGAAGAAGCTTTTACTATTTTAAATGAATTGCCGGAACACAGGTCAAGAAACGCGCTGTTGCAGCTGGTTCGTTTTACAACAGAACGTAAAAAATAAAATGTCAAACGAGTATATTTTCTTTGGGAGCTTTCTGCTTTTCATAATTCTAATGCTTTCTATCGATCTGGGGGTCTTTAATAAAAAAGATAAGAAGGTCAATATGAAAGAAGCTGCCATTATGAGCTTTATCTGGGTTAGCTTCGCCATTGGTTTCTATTTTATCCTGCTTAGTGAAGGCGAGGTATTACATGGTATCAGCAATTTTGCACAGTTGCAGGAGATTACCGCCAAACATCTTCATAATATCACACTCATTCCTGGCAATTATGCCGAAAGCCTTGCCCGTTATAAGCAAAACTTAGCGCTCGAATTTCTGACAGGCTACGTCATTGAATATGCCCTCTCTGTGGATAATATTTTCGTCATGGTTTTGATCTTTTCTGCTTTTAAAGTAGATGAAAGGTATTATCACAGGGTATTAATATGGGGGATAATAGGCGCCGTGGCGATGCGGTTTATGTTCATCTTTCTGGGGTCGACACTCATCAATGAATTTGGCTGGATCATGTATGTATTCGGTGCATTCCTGGTTTACACCGGCATAATGATGTTCGTTAACAGGTCTGAGGAAGAAAGTATCGACACAGAAAACCACAAGGTGGTACGGTTTGCTTCAAAATACTTTTCGGTTCACCCGGAATACGTCGGCAATAAATTCTTTGTGCGTATTAACGGGAAGAAAATGATCACCCCGCTTTTTATCGTCTTACTGATCGTGGAATTCACAGATCTGATATTTGCTGTAGACTCCATTCCGGCGATTTTTGCCGTTACCAAAGATCCTTATATTGTATTTTTCTCGAATATTTTTGCAATTCTTGGCTTAAGGTCCATGTTTTTCCTACTGGTCAATGTAATTCACAAATTCCATTACCTCAAAACAGGCTTGTCGATCTTGCTCATCTTTATCGGAGTGAAAATGCTGGGACACCATTGGTTAAATGAATTGGGTTTTACTACCAGTCACTCGCTGTTTGTGATTCTGTTAATATTGACCACGAGTATTGTTACTTCGCTGGTGTTTCCCAAAAAGAGGTCATCTGAAGAATAGTAAGTCCAGGTGGATTCTGTACCAACCTAGTTGAACGGTTTGCTATTACTTACAAATGCAATTTTCTTACTGTCCGGCGACCATGAAGGAGTGTTGATCGTACCCTGACCCCCATAAACGTATGCAAGAACCCTCGGTGTGCCACCAGTGATAGGCATATACCGGATATATACGTTCTTGTACGGAGGGTGCATGCCCGGTGGAACTTCCTCCTTCAGGAATGACAGAAATACCATTGATTTCCCATCCGGGGAAATATGTGCAAACCAGTTATTAAAGTCGTCAAACGTGACCTGCTGCTGGTCGCTTCCATCCGGCTTCATACGCCATATTTGCATCAGACCAGATCGGACGGAATTATAATAAATGTATTTCCCGTCCGGGGAATATTCAGGACCATCATCGAGCCCTTTTGAATCAGTAAGCCTCACTTCCGGGCCGCCAGCCGCTGGTACTTTATACACGTCATACTCTCCGTTGCGTTCGCCGCAAAAAACCATATCTTTTCCGTCCGGCGACCAACCATGTAAATACGAAGGGCCCCGTGGAGTAACCTGCTTAGGAATGCCGCCTGTGATCGGCACAGTGTAAATAATGGAACCGCCTGATTCTCTTACAGAACTGCTTAATCCCAGCATTTTACCGTCAAAAGAAATCACATGATCATTATTATTCCTTTTTATACTGCCGGTATTCACCAATGTGGGTTTCCGGGAAGCCAGGTCAAAATTGTAGATCAACCCGCTGCCATTATATATCAGGTTTTTACCATCATTAGTCCAGTTTGGGGCCTGGATGGATGTAGGAACGCTATAAATAATTTCACGGTTGCCGGTAGCGATTTCCATCACCTCTAAATTACTTCCTAATGTCATGGCTGTACGGTTATCAGCCTCCCCCTCAAAAGGTACAGTAATGCGCACATCACGGAACACGGCAGTTTCCAGGACATGCTTATTGTGGGACCCTACAAACAGCCCTACGTATACCTCGTCGCCAAGATCGATACCAGACATTTCTTCAGTTACAAAGGGCTCTCCGAACTTTGCGACCCTCATGGTATATTTACCGCCTTTTCGTTCCAGTTGTATTACATCTGCCTGTATTACCTTAGATCGCTTTTCTTCAGTGTTAGCCTCCTTAATTTTCCGGAACTGGAGAGCAGTAAGTCCGTCTCCATGAGCAACCGCATTTATATGGGCTGAATTCCCATCAAGATTAGTGCGAACCATCCAGCCAGCTTTCCGGTGCGGATCAACTCCATCGTCAACAAAAGCAGCACGGGTGTACAGAATGAAATCCCCCTTCATGCGTTTCCATAAATAATGGAACTCATCGTTGCCATCCCATACATTCGCACCCGCGCCTGAAATGACATACTGCTGCGTTTGAGGAATGTAGGTTGTCGATCCAGGTTTTACGTTGCTGCCAATATCACCCTGACCATCGAAGATCCCGGTCTGTTGGGAAAAGCAATTCGAACCGGACAGGAAGATTAAAATGATTATAGCTGTCGATCGTAAATAATTTTCCATGGTTTGATATTTATATGAAACCATCATGATTTTGCCAAAACCCGCAGGGGTATGATTATTAAATCATGATCGCTTCATCACCATTAAAAAGCAAAAAATAAACAGATGAAAATACATATAATTATAAATGCCGCTGAATATTATTAGGGAAACAAGCTAAAACGGGTATTCGGTAAAACTGGTAATCAGTAACTGACATATCCAGCCCGGTAACTCGCAACCCGCAACTGGCAACTCATCTACAGCATTTTCAAAATCTCATCCACATACGTCCGATCGTTAGCAAGCCTTGGCACTTTATGCTGCCCGCCAAGCTTTCCGCGATTCTTCATCCATTCATAGAACAATCCATCCGGTGCCACATGAATTACAGGCCGGCGAAGTGCCATGTCCTTATAGCGTTTCGCATCATAGTCAGAGTTAATCTCTCTAAGCGTGCCGTCTAATAGATCAGTAAATTTTTCAATATCATGCGGTTTCTGGTCAAATTCTATGATCCACTCATGGCCTCCTGCGTCGTTCCCCTTGAAATAAATGGGACAGACTGTGTATTCCCGTATGATCGCATTCGTTTCAAGGCATGCCTTTGAAAGGCCTTTCTCTGCATTATCAATAATCAACTCCTCTCCAAACGCATTGATAAAATGCTTGGTCCTGCCGGTGATCCGTATCCGGTGCGGTGATAGAGAGGTAAATTTAATCGTATCTCCAATCATATATCTCCATAAGCCGGCATTGGTGGATATGATCAAGGCATAGTTTTTATTCAGTTCCACCTCCCCTAAACTCAGTGTTTTTGGGTTTTCGGCATGTAAATTTTCCATGGGAAGGAACTCGTAGTATATCCCATAGTCCAGCATAAGGAGCATTTCCTCTGAATTTGGCTGATCCTGTATCCCAAAAAACCCTTCAGATGCATTATAGGTTTCCATATAATACATATCGTCGGATGGGATAAGCTTTTTGAACTGTTCCCTGTAAGGATTAAAGTTCACCGCGCCATGAAAATAGAATTCCAGGTTTGGCCACACTTCGAGAAGATTGTCTTTACCGGTTATTTCCAGTACCCGCTTAGCAAGAACGAGGTTCCAGGTCGGTACGCCGGATATATTCGTGACATTTACACCAATAGTGGCCTGTGCCATTTTTTCTACCTTTTCTTCAAAATTGTCCATCAGTGCAATAGACATATCTGGTGTGCGGTAAAATTCAGCCCAAAAAGGAAGATTTTTAATCAGAACCGCAGAAAGGTCGCCATAGCATGAATCTGCATTCAATTGATTGATCTGATGACTCCCCCCCAATACAAGGCATTTCCCCGTGAAGATCTTTGTATTTGGCCGGTTATCGCAATACATCGTTAAGAGATCTTTTCCACCTTTAAAGTGACACTCTTCAAGGGATTCCTCGCTAACAGGAATGAATTTGCTCCGGTCGTTGGTAGTACCTGATGATTTAGCAAACCATTTTATTTCGGATGGCCACAATACATTCTGCTCGCCAGCAAGCATGCGCTCGATGTAAGGCTTAAGCGTATCATAGGTTTGGATAGGAACGCGTTCTTTAAACTGATCCTGGGTATATATGGAGGCGTAACCATGCGTTTTTCCCCATTCGGTATGCTGTGCGCTTGAGATCAAATTTTGGAACCACTCATCCTGGACATCGTAGGGATACTTTATAAAAAGCTCGATCTGGTGCATCCGCTTTTTCATAATCCAGGTAAAAATGGAATTTACTATCGTCATAAGATGAGGGGGATCTGGCGGCTAGAGCTTCTTTTTACGCAACTCAAAATTCTGACCAAGATAGAACTTTTTGGCCATTTCATTATTTGCTATTTCAAGGGGCGTCCCTGTGAGCATAATCTTACCTTCCGCAAGCAAATAAGCTCGGTCTGTAATGGAAAGCGTTTCCTGAACATTGTGATCAGTGATCAGAATACCAATATTTCTCAGTTTGAGTTTAGCAACTATGCTTTGGATTTCTTCTACTGCTATGGGATCAACCCCGGCAAAGGGTTCGTCCAGCAGGATAAAATTGGGATCAGCAGCGAGGGCGCGCGCTATTTCAGTCCTTCTTCGTTCCCCACCCGAAAGAAGATCTCCCCGGTTCTTTCGAACCTTGTGAAGACTGAACTCATCTATGAGCTGCTCAAGTTTATCTCTTTGTTCTTCTTTATTAAGCCGGCCCATCTCCAGAACAGCTTTTATATTGTCTTCTACGGTAAGCTTTCTGAAGACAGATGCTTCCTGGGCTAAATATCCAATGCCTTTTTGTGCCCTGCGGTACATGGGATCACCCGTTATATTCTCATCCTCCAGAAACACATTTCCCTCGTTTGGTCTGATCAAGCCAACAATCATGTAAAATGAAGTGGTTTTACCCGCACCGTTCGGACCCAGCAAACCGACAATTTCACCCTGCGATACGTGAAACGAGACATCGTTCACCACAGTGCGTTGCTTGTATTTTTTTACAAGATGCTCAGCCTTTAAAATCATCGCCTAATTTTTGAGAGGGTCGTATTCCCTTAATATTCAATTGCATTGAAGTTTTTTCTTTCCATGTATTGTCCTCGATGGTATAACAAATATCGTATGGAGCACCCGAGCTGATCATCGGCAAAAACTCACCAAGGCCAAATCCGATGCAATTATAGAACGTTTTATTATCCTGATGGACGCTCATTTTCAAATGCGTTTCCCCTACCAAAGATGCGGAACCGTAAGTATAAACATTTCTGCTTATAAATAAGGGTGCCATATTCAGTGGTCCAAATGGCTCGAACTGTTTCATGATGCGGTAGAACTTCGGACTGATGTTATTCAATTCCAGTTCAGCATCAATCATCAGGGCTTGCGTGAGCAGCTCTTCAGGAATGGTCCGCGACACCACTTCTTCAAATTTTTGCTGAAATGCCGGTATGTTTTCCGTTTTCATTGTTAGGCCTGCGGCATATTTGTGCCCTCCGAACTGCTCTAGCAGGTCGCCGCACTCCAATAGCGCTTCATAAAGGTCAAATCCTACTACAGATCTGGCGGAACCGGCTGCATATCCGTTTGAAAGGGTCATCACAATGGTAGGCCGGTAATATTTTTCCGTTAAACGGGAGGCAACTATACCGATCACTCCTTTATGCCATCCTTCATTGTAAACGACAGTAGTTTTCCGGCGGATGAGTTCAGGATCTGCATCGATCAGTGCAAGCGCCTGACCTGTAATATCGCTATCGTGTTCCCTTCGTTCTGTATTTTTACCATTAATCACCTGGCCTTTTTCAAAAGCAAAAGCGTCTGTATCTGCAATTAGTAAATTAACAGCATGTTTTGCATCATCAATCCTTCCGGCGGCGTTGATACGCGGGCCAATTGTGAATACCACGTCAGTAAGGGTTAAATTCTCCTTTCTGCCTGAAATGTTCATCAGGGCTGTTAAGCCTTTGCATGGCTCAGCATTTAATCGCTGAAGCCCATACCAGGCCAGAACCCTGTTTTCCCCGGTTACGGGAACTATATCTGAAGCTATGCTGACAGCTACCAGATCTAAGTAGCAGGATATATCAGCGAACGCGATGTCGTGCTTATTTGCATAAGCCTGAACCAGTTTGAAACCTATTCCGCAGCCTGAAAGTTCTTTATATGGATAATCACAGTCGGCGCGTTTGGGATCCAGAACAGCAACAGCTAAAGGAAGGCTTGGGCCGGGGAGGTGATGATCACAGATAATAAAGTCTATGTTTTTTGATGTTGCATAGTCGATCTTATCACTGGATTTTATACCGCAATCCAGCGCTATAATTAGCGAAAAGCCATGCTCTGATGCGTAATCGATCCCCTGTGTGGAGATTCCATATCCTTCTTTGTAGCGGTCAGGGATATAGAAATCAATTTCAGAATGATACTTTTTTAAGAAGCTGTAAACCAGCGCAACGGATGTCGTGCCATCCACATCATAGTCGCCATAGATCAGTATTTTTTCACCTGTCGAAATTGCCTTATCGATGCGGGTAATTGCTGCATCCATATCCTTCATAAGAAACGGATCGTGAAGGTGCTGCAGCTCGGGCCTGAAAAAATATCTTGCTTCTTCAAAGTCGTTTATTCCTCTGTCCGTAAGCAGGCCAGCCAGCACCTCGTCAACATGGAGAGATTGCTTTAATTCTTCTATTAAAGCAAGGTTTTTAGCACCCTGTTCCACCCACCTTTTTTGCATATCTTTGCTTTAGTAAAGCGTAAAAATAGAATTTAACCTCATAATATACAAAGACATTGAAAGCTTTAGCCTTATTTGAAGGATCCTATTCTGTAGATATTTCCAAGACATTTTTACCTTTTGATCCGGCTATTCATAATTCTAAAGATCGTCCCGCCTCCTTATTCGTTTACGTTCAGCCCTTCCTTGTTAAAACAAAGAATGACCTGGTCATTTTCGACGCAGGCCTGGGATTTAAAACCGCTTCCGGGGAACTAATCATCCACGAGAATGTGCGGAACGCGGGTTTTAATCCTGATGATGTCAGCCTTGTGCTCATGTCTCACCTGCATTTCGATCACTCCGGCGGGATGATAAATAATTCACAGGATAACTTTTCGCTGAGCTTTCCGAATGCTGAATATATCATTCAGAGAGGTGAGTGGGAAGCCGCCTACAGCAAGCCTTCGAGATCCTATAAAACGGAGATTTTTGATTTTTTACAACGCAGCGGTTCTGTGCGATTTGTGGAAGGGAACGGTAAATTGAACAATGAGATCAGCTATGAACTCACTGGAGGCCATTGCGAGTATCACCAGGTTTTCCTGGTAAAAGAAGAGGATCAAACAGTCTTTTTTGGAGGTGACATTCTTCCCGAGCCAGAGCAGTTACTTCGTAAATTCATGGCTAAATATGATCTGGATGGAAGGAGATCCATGGAATTGCGGGAGGAATATGGAAAAAGAGCCGCCGACGAAAATTGGGATTGCCTGTTTTATCATGCCAAGAGCAAAGCGATTGCGAAGGTGGGGTATGAGAACGAAGTTTTTAGAATACTTTAAGGGTTTGATTAAAGAACAAAGAACGAGGATTTAATTTACTCTTTGCTCCTTGTTCTTTAGGCCTATTTTTTAGCTACCAAATTAATACTCAATTCAAATTCATCATCGACAGCTTTGTCTCCGATATCTAGGAAGAAAGTTTTGGAACGGAATCTCATATCATATTTAGTGCGATCTACTCTAATTCCGCTAGCTGTTGCTACAACAATACCGTTTTGCTGTTTAAGGGTTGCTGGAAAAGACAATGGCTGACTGATACCTTTAATTGTCAGGTTTCCGCTAATATTTACACGATCTGTTCCGGCTGCAGTCACTTTAACAATCTCAAATTTAGAATTTGGACTCTTAACTGCCCCAAAGAAGTCGTCTGATTTTAAATGAGTAGTAACACGTTCATTATCAGATGTTATGCTCGACATATTTATCAGAAAGCTGCCTTTTTTCAAAGCTTTTCCGTTGTAAATTAGGTTGCCGGAAGCTATTTTAATAGTTCCGGCATGACCGCCGCCCACTTTTTTAGCAGACCAGCTAATAGTTGAACGCTCTGTATCAACGATATAGGTTTCCTCTTTCACCGGTTTGTCGAATGACATACATAACATCATTCCGCCTAGCAGTGTAAGGCTTAAAAAAAAGTTCTTCATATTTTAGATCAATAGCGTCCTAAACGTTAAAAAGAAGAAAGGGAAAGTTTTAACACAAAGT
>JBBJNR010000101.1:0-9848 GCA_037719315.1 Daejeonella sp. | reverse complement strand
GAACCCCTTCTATTATTTTCTTGATCAATATACCTACCGGGAAGGAAATCCATTTCTTAAGCCGGAACTCACCAGCACATTTGAGCTATCGCATAGCCTCAAGGAAAAGTTTACTACAACGCTACGTTATAGCTTCGTTAAGGATGTTCTTATGAATATAAACGAACAGGATGATGTAACAAAGGTCAATAAATCTGTGAAAAGAAATCTGGAGAGCCAGCAGAATTGGGGGATTGAAGTTTATGCCCCTCTTGATATTGCCAAATGGTGGACGACGGCAGTCACGGCCCAGGCCCATTATCAGCGGTTCAACTCAGACCTCGGTAATGTACATTTAAATAACAGTAAACCTTATTTTCTTTTAAACCTGCAGCAGAATTTTAGCTTTAAAAATAAGCTTACCGCAGAAATTACCGGGAATTTTGAATCGTCGAGCGCCTATGGCATATTTGTGTTTGAACCCTATTATGTCGTGGATGCCGGGATAGGTAAAACCCTGTTCCAGGGTAAATCAATTCTGCGCTTAAGCATTTCAGATATCCTGAACACCAATGGATATCGTTTTTACACGTCATATAATAATCTGGACTACTATAGTAAGGAAAAGAGGGACACCCGCATAGCTTCACTGAGCTTCAATTATAAATTTGGAAAAAACTCGGTTAAACCTGCCCGAAAGCGGGTTTCGGGTCTACAGGATGAAAGCAGCCGGATACGTAACTAATTTTAAAACTGTTTTTGATGAATAATGATGTTTTTTCCGGCTTAAGAACTAATGCCCAACCATAAATACAGCATTACTGAACAGCAATTTACCGTTTTCCCAGAAACTGCGGAATAATGGATCGTCTGTCAGGTATACTACGGAGCCGCTACCCATTTCCTGAACACCGAATAACAGTCCGTCGACGAGCTTTTTCTTAGCCTCTGCTCCCACAAAACCTGTTACGTAATTATCCTTTTTTATTATCCCGACATTCCAGCCTGGACTTAGGTACTGATAAACTTTATCATCAAGCTTCAGTGTATAATAAAACCCAGGAAATCCAAACCCCAGGGGGTGGGTACTATCCATGTTCACTTTATATATCGCCCCCGGGATGTTCGCGCGAACGCTTTCCCTCTCCCTGTTTTCGTAAACCTTCAGATCCAGGTAAGGGTCGGGATCTTTTTCAGGTTTCTTAATTTCTTCTTTATTTTTAAGATCAAAACCCTTTTTTCCGGCCAGCTGTGAAACTGCTCCTTCCATCGCAATCAGCTTTCCGCCTCCGCGGACCCACTGCTGTATCCTGTCATTTCCCGGATCTGAATAATTGCCATCAGGAAAAATAATAACATCAAACTCGTTCAGATTTACCCGGCCAAGGTCTTCTGAACGCACAACAGTAAGGGGGTATTTGATCTGTTGTTCAAAAAAGTGCCATACCTCACCGAAGGCGAGAGAAGATGCTGATTCGCCGGTAACCGCCATGATCTTAGGCTTACGGATAAACCTGATCTTATCAGATCCGAGGTCAGCCCCTTTATCCACATAGGCCGAAGAAATAGCCTGGAGGGATACATCTGAACTTGCTGCCAGGTCCTTTAATATCTTTTCGAATCCGCTTCCGAGGTTGTCATTACTGGTGCGGGCGATGATTAGCGAGCCGGCATTAAATCGTTTTCCACCCGTTTCGAAAGGAATTTCTGAGTATCTCACTTTGATATTGTTCTTAAGTAACTGAGCAAGGAACTTAACGTCCGCCAACGAATTCCAGTTTGCGATATATGCTACCGGGGCAGGGACATCATCCCCAATATCCCGGGCCTCAGGCATGCTGGTCGACAAAGGCTTCAGGTTTTCGGAAGTTGCATAGGCCTGCATCCCAAAAGCATAAGGCAATGACCACGCTGTAATATCATAAGTTGCTGAATCGGATACAAAAGTTTGCGGTTCAAACAATACTTTTAGAAGGACAGACTTAGGCTGATAAGCTGTGATGACCATATCGCCTTTCTCAACTTTAAACGTTTCTTTTTTACCGTTAAAATAATTGTATCCCTGCGCTTCTTTAGCTGAACCATATCCGAATTCAATTCCGTTGCGCTGAAGCAGGGTTGCCAGGGTCTTGATTTTTTCAGTGTTATCCCCGTTGATGACGTAAGAATTATATTCGCCCGGGGGATTGGTCTTACTTTCAGCAAAGTAGTTCTTAAACTCTTCAATTGCTTTTGAAACATTTTGGGATACGGCCTCTACTGTTGAAAGACCAGTTGTATGGTGATGATCTATTCTGTCTTTTAAGGTCAGTGTATCGCCATCCGCATTAATTATGGCCAGACCGGCGCGCCCGGACCCGCCTTGCTCATAGGTCATACCCACGGAGCCATTATATATTGGATATGTATCCCCATAAGATGGATAAAGCAGGTCGAAACGCTCCTTTGTGAAATACATCCATCCTTTTTGATCAAAATAACGGGCGTTGTTCCTGCCGATAATTGTTTGAAATTCCTTTTGCCATTTGGTGATATCCTGGTGATAGGGCTCCGCCGCCGGAGCAAAATAATAAGGCTCGTTCACGCCTTGCTCGTGGAAATCAACATGCACCTGGGGCAGCCATTTGTTATATACAAGCATCCTTTGCTGTGTTTCTACCTGAGATTGCCATGCCCAGTCGCGGTTAAGGTCGAAATAATAGTGGTTTGCCCTACCGCCCGGCCATGGCTCCATATGTTCCCGTGAAAATGGTAAAGCGTCCGGGGTAAAGTTTTGGATGGGGTTGTAAAAATTTACATAACGCTCACGTCCATCAGGATTCAGACAGGGATCAAGCACAACAACCGTATTTTGAAGCCAGGCTTTGGTTCGCTGGTTTGAAGGATCAAGAAGATCGTACACGGTTTGAAGGGATGCTTCAGTAGAAACAGCTTCATTGCCATGAACATTATAGCTTAGCCATACCACGGCAGGTTGGTTAGCAGAGGCGGGCCCGCTTGTTATCCCCGCAAGACGGAGGTTATTTTGTCTGATCTCCTCGATCATGGATATATTGGCATCGGATGCTACAAATGCCAGGATCAGCGAACGGCCCTCATTGGTCTTGCCATATTCTTCAATCCTGATATTTTTTGAGGCAGACGCCAGGTATTTATAGTAATCAACCACGCGGTAATGAGGTGTAAATTTTTCGCCAAGCTCATACCCTAAAAACTCTGAGGGAGATTGTACTTTCTGGGCCATGATTAAGAGAGGGCCTATTAAAAACAATGTTAGAAATAGATTTCTTTTCATCCCCTAATCTACAAATCATAAGGAATAAATCCCAAGAGGAAGGCAGTATATCTTTAAATCAAAGTTATAAGTAATATTTATTGTTTATGCTTAGCTATATATCAAAACGTAATAAAGATGACAAAGCAGTGGGCCGTATTTTTTTCATGTTCGCTTCAGAAATACTGTCCTTTAATCTTTGTGGGATAATGTAGTTGAGTGCCAAAAAAAGTTTATTGTACCATCCCAGGATAATCACTTCATTTCCATTTAACAAACCATTAATTGCAATTTTAGCGACACATTCAGGATTCATAACAGATAACTTTGCAATCCCATAGAGCGATTGATTCAATAAATACTGATTTGGATTGGAATTTATTCCCCCTGGGCACAATACGCTCACGGTTATACCATCCTTTTTTAATTCCCGACGCAAGCTTTTAGAAAAATAATAGATGAATGATTTGCTCGCACCATAAACCTGCTTTTTAGGCAGAAAAAAAAACGTACATAAGCTGCTTACATTAAGGATGTAAGAGGGTTGCCTGCATAAAACAGGCAATAGTAAATGGGTAAGCTGAACGGTGGAAAGAATATTTACCTGAATTTGCTTCTTGAAATAATAAGGATCGCCTTCTTCGAACCATGTAGTACCTCCAAGACCGGCATTATTAATCAGCATGTTGACTTGGATATCTTTATCCTTCTGCATCCAGGATAGAATGTATTTTTGTTACATACTTTTCACTAAACCAAATATTTGTCATGGGATTGGAACTTGATGGGTCTGCCTGGTATTCTTTAACCATTTGATCAGCGTCATTAAAAGGAATTCCATTTAACGTAACCCTTGTTAATTGTAATCCGCTGTTAGCCGCTGAAGTTGAGTCTGACTTCTTTTGATTACAGGATACAGCAATGACAAGGATAAAAATTCCGGTCAATAGATTTTTCATGTCTAATTTAGTTTTTAGGGGTTTAATTTTTTCTAAAGTAAGCAATTGATCAGCAGATATTTAAGGTAATTATAACTTTTTATTTACCGTGAAAACACCCTCCCCATTCAAACACAAAACCATCATCCAAATCTTAAGGTCAGAGCCTAATTTTATATATTGCATGTTAAACACATATTAATGAAATCCCGTTAAGGGCTAATATTGCTAACCATTTAACCAAAACAATTTCGTGAATGTTAAATGAACGACAATTGAAAGTTTTTTCCATGACAACAAAGCAGTTATATCAGATCTATCTTGAACATCCGGTAATATGCACGGACACCCGTAAGATCACCCGCTCGTGTCTCTTTTTTGCATTAAAAGGGGAAAACTTCAACGCCAATGAGTTTGCTGCCAGGGCGCTTCAAGATGGAGCTGCATTGGCTATAGTAGACGATGAGCGATACGCCCTGGATAAGCGATGTATTTTGGTACCAGATGTTCTCAAATGTTTGCAGGATCTGGCAGCATTCCATCGTAAACAACTGACAATCCCTATTATCGGGGTTACCGGTACGAACGGAAAAACAACTACTAAAGAGCTGATAAATTCTGTGCTTTCTCAGCACTGCCGCACGTACGCCACCGAAGGTAATCTGAATAATCACATCGGAGTTCCTTTAACGCTTTTATCCATAAAGCCGGATTGTGACATAGCAATTATCGAAATGGGTGCTAACCATCAGAAGGAAATTGAGTTTTTATGTAGCCTGGCGAATCCCGGGTATGGGCTGATAACCAATGTAGGTAAAGCACATTTAGAAGGATTTGGTGGGATAGAGGGGGTTAAAGCGGCAAAAGGTGAGCTATATGAACATCTGTCAAATACCGGAGGCACTGTATTTCTAAACAGTGATAACCATGTCCTGGTAGACATGAGCAGGGAAAGAAATGTCAGAAAGGTAGTCGAATATGGAAAAGGCGGCTACAATTACATATCCGCAGGATTAAAAGAAGTTTCTCCTTTTCTGCAGGTAGAATGGCAGGTAAATAATCGGGAAAATGAGAAGTATTATACCGCAGAATCGAACCTTCCCGGAACTTACAATTTTGAAAATATTGTTGCTGCAATTTGTATCGGAAGCTTCTTTAAGTTGAGTCCAGAACAAATTAATCAGGGCATAAAAGCATACACACCTCAAAATAACAGGTCACAGATCCGCAAAACGGATCGCAATACGGTGATCTGTGATTATTACAATGCAAATCCCAGCAGCATGATGGTTGCGCTCGATAATCTTCAAGCGGTGCCTGCGAAAAACAAAGTGATCATACTGGGTGATATGTTTGAATTGGGAAGCGAATCGGCCGCAGAACACCGCCTGATCCTGGATAAATCCATAGAAACCATAGCGGACCGCAGAATTTTTATTGGCGAAGGTTTTTATAAGCTAAAAAATACAAGCGGGGAATTTTATAAAAATACTGCGGATGCTGCCCTTGCTCTTGAGGAAAAACCTCCCATGGATTCCACTATTTTGCTTAAGGGATCAAGAGGAATGAAACTCGAGGGATTGTTGCCTTTTCTATAAAGCGATTACAATTGGCCGTTCGAATCTTTGAGTAAGTTCTTTCTATACCGCTGCAGCAAAAACACAGCTAAGCCGCATCCTATAGAAAAAATGTATAAGGGATGTTTTACATCCAGCAATAATACCGAAGACATGCTGAAAATGATCAGGAAAACGGATAGGAACGTGAAATATCTGCTGATAATGAAGCGTTTAAATAAACTCATAGCAAATTAGCTTTTTCCACCCTGACGCCCGCATCAGACATATTATCAAGTGGGTTATCACGCATATTCTGCTCCAGCTCGATGATATATTTTCCTTTAACACTGAATTTATGGTTTTCTTTAAATGGCAGCTGATAGCTGTACATATTCCCGGAACCGCTGCCCAGCCATTCTCCATCAGGAAGGGCGAGGCGGAATTCTTTACGCTCTGTTACTTTTTTCCCATCTGGTGAGGTGATATGAATCAGAAGAAATATATTGGAATATTTATAGTTTGAAGTATGGCGCAAATTGACGTATAAATTATACGGAATGTTGGCATCCTCAATAGTTACCGGAACCTGCACCTTTTCGGTATAGCTCCAGTTCCGGCCCGCTATCTCAAGATTATTATCTGCAACTGTTTGCGAATCCTGGCAAGCTAACAAGCCAGTTAAGAATAAGAAAAAACAAAAAAGTTCTCCTTTAGATCTCATGTTATTCTGAAGGCTTTTCCCGGTTGTTATTATTTCGATAATTTTTTCGCCGTTTGTTATTCCGGTTGGGTTCCCCGGTGCGTTCCTTAGGAATAGCTGAAGTTCCGGCAGCGGGATTGTCCACTCCCGGATTGACAGGTTTTGTCTGCAATTGCTGCGGACGCTGTACCGCTCCTGCAATAGAGGGATTTTGATTTGAGTCTTTCGGCCTGCTTTTATTCTTTTTATTCCTGTTATTCTTATTTCTGTTCTTGTTATCGAGCCTTGTCAGGCTATCCTGGCCAACAACATTTTCGTAGTCCAATACTTTTACCGGAGCGCCTTTTGGCACTTCGACCTCAATTTTCAGATATTCCGGCTTGATCCCCTCCCTGTTTAACTTCTGAACTTCTTTTACACGGGCAATATCAAGCGCTATCCAATTCTCATCATTTGGATAGCTGAACCACATTAGCTTCTTGAAAATATCGGTTTTCTGATGACGCACGGTGCCCGTAAGCGTTTCCAGCCGCTCCACATTATCGGGAATGTCTTTGAGCGCATCCATGTAGGTGTCCAGCTCATAATTCAGGCAGCATTTTAATTTACCGCATTGGCCGGCCAGCTTAAGGGTATTTAAAGAAAGGTTCTGATACCGGGCTGCCGAGGTTGAAACTGTTTTAAAATCAGTTAGCCATGTGGAGCAGCAAAGCTCCCGCCCGCACGAACCAATACCCCCCAAACGGCTTGCCTCCTGGCGCATTCCTATTTGGCGCATTTCTATACGGATGCGGAAGGTTTCGACCATTTTTTTAATAAGCTCTCTGAAATCAACCCTTCCTTCAGCGGTATAATAAAATGTCGCCTTAGTCCGGTCACCCTGGTAATCCACATCGCTGAGCTTCATTGCGAGACCAAGCTCTTTTGCCAGAACCCGGGATTTATGCATGGTTTCAAATTCCAGGTCCTTGGAAACTTTCCATTTATCTACATCTGCGGGAGTAGCTTTACGGTAGATCTTTTTGACAACGTCTTCCGTACGCACATGCCTTTTTTTAAGCTGCATCCGCACCAGCTCGCCAGTCAAGGATACATGACCGATATCATAGCCTCCTGTAGTTGTTTCTACCGCGACCAGCTCGCCAGCTTCAAGGTAAAAGTTCTCCGTATTGAGAAAAAATTCTTTTCTCGAGCCCTTGAATTTAATTTCTATAATATTAAAGGGCTTATAATTGGACGGCATATCCATGTGTGACAGCCAATCGTAAACATCCAGTTTACTGCAGCCATTGGTAAGGCAGGAGCCATTACTCTTGCAACCGGCAGGGGCACAGCCTCCTGTTGAACAACTTCCACAACCCATATCTAATTCAGTATATATTGAGTCCCCAGAGGGAGCGTATTAAACTTTAATATTTTAACGAATTGTAAAGATACATCTAAAAATAAAATTTTAGGATTAGCATTACGTTCTATATGATAGTGAGCTTTATCCAGCTCATTAACAAGCGCTTCGGCCTTTGCCAGATCGAGCTGCCTGCTAAAATTGTTGACAAAATCAAGCTCATTGGAGGGGAGATGCACCAGCTCTTTTGCTTCTGATAAGATCATGATACATTCCCTGATCAGGCTTATTCCGTAGCGGAGCAGATTTTTCTGGCTTTCCCGGCCAATTTTCGAAGCTTCGTCTACAAATTCAAATATCGAATTTCCCCGGTCAGCGAAAGTCATCCTCATCCAGCCGGAAAACAGGCGAAAATTATCATTTTCGTCTTCTTTCAAAAAATTTAACGCAGCCTGCAGGTTTCCATCGCTGAGATAAGCGGTGTGTATGGCTTTAGCTTCTGTGATATCTTTTGTCCTGAGCAGGTGATCCCGGATCTCAGCCTGGCTCAGTGCAGGGATCTTAACGAGCTGTGTCCTTGAAATTATCGTGTTTAAAAGCTGATCCTGATTTTGAGCAACCAGAATGATCAGGGTTTTTTCCGCCGGCTCCTCCAGCGTCTTTAAAAGCCTGTTTCCCTCGTTTCGAAGATATTCGGGAAGCCAGATGATCATGGCCTTATATTCCGATTCAAACGGCTTTAAAGAAAGCCTGTGCAAAATATTCATGCATTCGGCTTTATTGATATTCGGCTGCTTATTTTGTGCATCCAGGCGTTCGCGCCATTCATCCAGGTTAAAATAAGGATTGCTGACAACGAGGTCCCGCCATTCTTCAAGGTCGGGCATGGCATCTTCCTTTTCGCCGCCCCGGAAAAAGGGATACGAAAAATGAAGGTCTGGATGGATGAGCTTCGTGTACTTTCTACACGAAGAGCAAATCCCGCAGCTATCTTCATCCTCGCGGTCTGTACAGGAAATAAATTGGGCATAAGCCAATGCCAAAGCGAAGTTCCCCGATCCCTCGGAGCCCAGGAACAGCTGCGCATGACTTACCCTGTTGTCTGAAACTGTCCGGATAAGATGCTGCTTCACCTCTTTCTGGCCGACTATATCCCTAAACTGCATCGTGCAAAATAAGAAAAAAGTACATCTAGTCTGTACAAGTAATTTTAACCTATGCCTGTTTGCCAGGATACCGCAGCAACAGATGAACATATTACGGCAATCAAGGTAATTACATCTTATATTTGTCTATTATACTTACAAGTTAAGCATGCGCATCATTGCCTTTGATTATGGAACAAAACGTATCGGCATTGCTGTTACTGACCCTTATCAGATCATCGCTACGGGACTTGATACGATTCATCCTAAAGACATCATTGTGTACCTGCAAAAATATCTGCAAACGGAGCAAGCTGAGCTTTTTGTGGTTGGCGAGCCACTACAAATGAACGGGACCCCATCCCAATCTACACCTCATATAAAAGGTTTTATAACCCTCCTGAAAAAACACTTTCCCGAAATACCGATTGAACGAATAGACGAACGTTTCACATCAAAAATGGCTTCAGCAGTTGTGGCTCAAAGTGGTTTTAAAAAGTCAGACAGGCAGAATAAAGAGCGTCTTGATACAATTTCAGCGACAATAATTTTACAGTCGTATCTTGAGAAGAAAAATTGCAGTGGTTAGGATATCTTCACATATTTTCGAGTTCAAAAATGGGGCAATTCACTATGTCATTGCGAGCGTAGCGCGGCAATCTCTGTACTTCCTAAGGGGAGATTGCTTCGTCGTGCCTCCTCGCAAGGACAGTCTTAGTGAAATATTTGTATAAAAATTAAAACACCAGGTTTATCACTATGTCATTGCGAGCGTAGCGCGGCAATCTCTGTACTTCCTAAGGGTAAGTTGCTTCGTCGTGCCTCCTCGCAAGGACAGTCTTAGTGAAATATTTGAGATGCTTTAATTAAACCGGACACAAGATTTGCATAAATTAGCAAATCAGTGG
>JBBJNR010000100.1:0-9858 GCA_037719315.1 Daejeonella sp. | reverse complement strand
GGGAAAATTGCAGCAGCTTTTATTTATTTAATCTTTTAACCCTTGATTCGCATTAATACGTTATACGTTATACGTTTTACGTTCTTTCAGTGGCAATTTCGAATTTTTAGGATTAATTTAGACCCGAGATAGCTGATAACCAACCACCAATTATGAAAAT
This sequence comes from Daejeonella sp., assembly GCA_037719315.1. Classification (GTDB taxonomy): domain Bacteria; phylum Bacteroidota; class Bacteroidia; order Sphingobacteriales; family Sphingobacteriaceae; genus Daejeonella. Next base: position 9,698 of record JBBJNR010000100.1, on the reverse strand, counting down.
CGTTTTTATGGGTACGCCTGATTTTGCTGTCGCTTCTTTGCAGGCCCTTTCTGAAAACGGTTTTGATATTGCAGGTGTGATCACTGCACCCGATAAGCCATCGGGCCGGGGACAGAAAATAACCGAGTCTGCAGTTAAAAAGTACGCCACAGATCATGGTTTAAAAGTTCTTCAGCCGGTCAGGCTAAAAGATCCTGAATTTCTTGAAGAACTGAAAATGCTCGAAGCTGATCTTCAGGTGATCGTAGCTTTTAGGATGCTTCCGGAGCTTGTCTGGAATATGCCTCCCAAAGGAACTATAAACTTGCATGCTTCACTCCTTCCGCAATACCGCGGCGCTGCCCCAATAAACTGGGCGATCATCAATGGGGAGAAAAAAAGCGGAGTAACAACTTTTTTTCTCAAGCAGGAAATTGATACGGGTGATATTTTATTTTCAGAGCAGGTGAGCATAGGGCCAAATGATACAGCAGGCGACCTGCATGATAAACTGATGGATACAGGCGCCAAACTGTTAGTCGATACGGTCAAAGCCATAGAACAAAACCAATATAAAGAACAGCCCCAGGACACAAAAGACGATCTGAAGACCGCTCCAAAAATCTTCAAGGAAGATTGTATTATAAAATGGGATCAACCCGTCGAAAAGGTGTTCAACTTTATACGCGGTCTAAGTCCCTATCCCACAGCGTTTACAAATTTTCAGGATAAAACGCTTAAAGTTTTCAGCGCTGAAGTAGAAAAAATCCAGAACGGTATCACGCCTGGAACTTACCTTACCGATCATAAAAAATATCTCAAGTTCGCCTGTAACGATGGCTTCATTCACATCAATGATTTACAGATGGAGGGAAAAAAGCGGATGAATGTTGAGGAGTTTTTGAGGGGAATGAAAATATAGTTAAGTGTTATGAGCTACTTGTTATGAGTACTCATCGGATCGTAAACATACCCTTAACTACAAGGAATTCAGTTTTTCCTGGAGAAATCTGGAAACTTCGTTAAAATACCTTTTATTATTATAACCCATCACCCATTGAATCCCTTTCGCTGCATTGGTGAGAAAAACCTCATCCGCCTCATTAAGGATATCCGGATTGATCTGGGCCTCGACAAGTTCTATTCCGTTTTCCTTTGCCAGCTTTATAACTACCTGTCGCATCACTCCGGCAATACAACCCTCATTTAACGCTGGGGTGTAAAGCTTCCGGTCATATACTACAAAGGCATTGCTGCTCATTGATTCGCATAAAAAGCCGTTGTTATTAAGTATAAGCACCTCGTCGAGGGCATTTTGATTCTTATATATCCCTGCAAGTACGTAGATCAGTGAATTACATGTCTTTAAGTTTGAAAGAATAGTGACCGGCTTAGTTATCTCGTCGTACACGCCTATGATCAGTCCCTTATCATTCAGCATGTAACTGCTCTCCTCCACCTTATTGGCTTCAAGTACGAAGGCCATTTTATTAGACCCGGGACTATACAGACCTTCACCATCCCGAAATACGGTAAGCCGGGCCCTGGCATCAGTACCTGTTTTATTTCTTCGCAGAAGCTCTTCGATCCTTTCACGTATAAACCAGGCATCGACATGAGACCAGGAATCCATCTTCAATAATTTAAACCCTTTTCGAATACGCTCACTATGCAGTTCGGCAAATTTCAATTCTCCTTTCATCCACCTCATGGACTCGAAGAGTCCATCCCCGTATCTGAAACCCCGGTTAGCCACTGTCAGGATCTGCTGATCCGCGGGCACAATATTACCGTTAAAATTTATGAACTGTTTACTCATAATTATTCCTTTATGTAATTACGCCACTTTTCAAGAACAGCGCTGAAATCACCCGGAAGCTCGGTTTCAAAATGAACAAACTTCCGTGTTGAAGGGTGTAAAAATCCCAATGACTTTGCGTGTAAAGCCTGTCGTGGCATTATTTCAAAGCAATTTTCGATAAATTGCCTGTATTTATTGAAAACAGTCCCCTTCAGTATACGGTCGCCCCCATAGGTACTGTCGTTAAACAAGGGATGACCTATATGTTTCATATGCGCCCTGATCTGATGGGTCCTTCCTGTTTCTAACTGGCATTCAATAAGGGTAACATAATTAAACCGTTCCAGAACCTTGTAGTGGGTTAAGGACCATTTTCCATTGGCATCATCATCATGCATCGCCATGATCTTCCTGTCTCTCAGGCTTCTGCCGATATACCCCTTCACTGTTCCGTCGTCCTTCAGATCGCCCCACACCAGCGCTATATATTTCCGTGTGATCGTATGATCGAAAAATTGCTTAGCCAGGAAGGTTATTGCCCAATCATTCTTACTCACCAGCAATAATCCGGATGTATCTTTGTCAATCCGGTGAACCAATCCCGGCCTTCCGTCATTTCCCGGCAGCTGGGGAAGCTGCTTCACATGATGGACCAGCGCATTGACCAAGGTACCGGTATAATTATTAAATCCCGGATGGACTACCATGCCGGCGGCCTTATTTACAAGTATCACATCATCATCTTCATAAACAATATCAATAGGAATGTCCTCGGGATATACTTCTGTATCCCTTGGAGGATGAGGAAGAACCATTGATATCACATCCAGCGGCTTAACTTTATAGCTTGCTTTAACCGTATGATCATTTACCAGTACATTCCCTGCATCGATAGCGTTCTGCATCCGGTTCCTTGAGGTATTTTCTGTACGAATAATCAAGAACTTGTCTAAACGTAAGAGGGCCTGGCCTTTGTCTACTACAATTCGCAGATGCTCATACAGATCCTGATCCTCAATCTCCTGAACGTCATTTTCCTCTGTCATTCCGCAAAATTAACCTTTATGGCGATTTAATTATCATACCTCCAGCGAAAATTATACGGGATGATTTTTAGTCATCAGACTGGCATTAAATCTATTTTGCTAATTATTGGCTAAAGAAATTAACTTTACGCATTGTTAATTCAACTCAAATGAAAAAAAATCATAGTTTTATCACTGCATTTATCTTCTTTGTCTTTAGTTCTACTGCTGCCCTTGCACAGGGGGATGTTTCCGATTTGATTAAATCTAGTCCTGCGGATGCAACAAAACTTGCCTCCGCTTACTTAAAGCCTCTTTTTAAAGGGTTTGGAATTGGATTAAATTCTGGTTGGAATAATTCAGCTCATTCCAAAAATCTGTTAAGATTCGACCTCCGTCTGGGTGTAACAGGGGCTATTGTACCCCAAAAGGACGAAATATTCGATGTTACTAAGATTGGTTTATCGAACAGAGTCAAGCCTGCAAATCCTTCACAGGTTACTACACCTACCCTGTCAGGTTCAACCAATAATAGCACTCAATTAACTGTATATGATTCTTCAGACAGGCCAATTGAAACGTTTACCTTGCCGGAAGGTACTGGTTTAAATTTGATTCCTGCACCCCAGCTGCAAGGTACTATCGGCTTATCCAGAGGCATTGATTTCACTTTGAGGGCTATGCCCAAATTAAACCTTGGGAATAATGTAGGCTCTATTGGTATGATAGGCGGGGGACTTAAGGTTGAGGTACTTCCATTAATTTCCGGAACAATTGATAAGATTTTCCCGATTGATGTAGCCATCGCTGTAGGTTACACTCAATTTAACTATAACTTACCCCTGGAGGTAAATGCTCCAAGTAATGCGCAACCTGCATCTCCGGGACAAAACCAGGATTTTTCCAACCAAAGGATTGAAGCTAAATTTTCCGGAATAAATACAGAAGCGATAATTTCAAAGCGTTTTCTTGTGTTTACTCCTTTCTTAAGTCTAGGCTATAACACTTCAAAAACGGATGTCGGTTTAAAGGGAAACTATCCTATTGTTACAGGAGCAAATCTTCTTGGAAGAACTTATACTGTGTTTACAGACCCTGTAAATATTAATCAAACAGACATTAAGGGCTTCAGATCTAACCTTGGGTTTCAACTGAACCTTGCGTTCTTCCGAATTTATGGCTCATACAGCATGGCTGAATATAACTCCTTTAACGCGGGTATAGGCTTTGGCCTCGGCAAATAAGGCTTAGTTTAATTATTTTGATTGAGCAATTTATTCATAGCCCGGTAGAAGAAATACGAGATCCGCTCTTTGTTAAAAAAGGTATCCGGGTTTTTGTAAAACGGGATGACATGTTACACCCGTTTATTTCAGGTAATAAATGGCGAAAGCTTAAATATATTCTGCCTGAGGCCCGGAGATTAAATAAAAATCACCTCGTCACTTTTGGTGGAGCCTATTCCAACCACCTCCTGGCAACCGCATGCGCGGCAGCCAAATTTGGCTTTAAAAGCAGTGGCGTGGTTCGGGGCGAAAAAGTTCATAATAATGTTCTTATGCTTTGCAAGATCTTCGGCATGGACCTTCTATATTTGGACCGCGAAGCGTATAGGGATAAGCGTTCTTTCTTTAACTCCTCCTTTAAGAATGATCCTGATGCTTTTTTCATTGATGAAGGCGGCGCTGGTGAGCTTGCGGTCAAAGGATGCTCAGAATTAGCCGATGAGCTCTCAGAAAGTTATGATCATGTTTTCTGTGCCGCCGGAACTGGCACAACTGCTGCCGGTATCATTATAGGGCTTCAAAATCAATATCCTGATACCATTCCTCATGTAGTTCCGGTTTTGAAAGGCGGCGATTTTCTAAAAGCCGATATTGGGAAATCCACCAGTCTCCCATTCAAAAATCATACAGATTATCATTTTGGTGGATATGCCAAATCTACCCCTGAGCTCCTGTTGTTTATTAAAAACTTCTGCGCCGCAACTGGTATCCTGATAGAACCAGTGTATACAGGAAAGATGTTCTTTGCTATTTATGATCTCATCGGTAAAGACGTATTTTCTGCCGGAAGTAAAATCCTGGCTGTCCATACCGGAGGATTATCGGGAATCCTTGGAATGTCCAGGAAATTTACTTTCTAAAGAGAATTTACGCCGGAATTACCTCAATCCGGCAAGAAAAAAGAGAACAAAAATTCCCGAAACAATTTGTCCTCTGCAAAAAAACAGGTTTAAACAGTTTAAAACTATTTTCAGCCCAAAAACTAAAAAATTGCCCGAATTTGCTCATCTGAGGCCTTATTTATATTTTTGAGTTCAAATCTTACGACATGTATAAATTATCAGTATCTCCCGATCAGGTTAGTCAAACGCTAAGTAAACACATCCTTGCGGATGGCTTTGACCTCACGTTTGACATGGAGAAGAGTAATGGTGTTTATATCCACGATTCTAAATATAAGCGCACACTACTTGATTTTTTTACATGCTTCGCATCCGTACCCCTGGGATATAATCATCCCAAAATGGTAAATGATGAAGAGTTTAAAAAAAACCTGATGCTGGCGGCGCTTACCAACCCATCGAACTCAGATATCTATACCACTCAGTATGCGCAGTTCGTGGATACATTCTCCAGGATCGGAATTCCGGAGTATCTTCCCCACGCATTTTTTATTGCCGGAGGATCGCTGGCCATTGAAAATGCCCTAAAGGTTGCTATGGACTGGAAGGTTCAGAAGAATTATCAGAAGGGACATACAAAAGAAAAAGGAACTAAAGTTATCCACTTTGAAAAGGCTTTTCACGGCCGCTCGGGTTACACACTCAGTTTAACGAATACATCGCCGGATAAAACTAAATGGTTTGCAAAATTTGATTGGCCCAGGGTGAGCATACCAACTATACATTTTCCTTTAACAAAGGAAGGCCATGAAGATCTTAAAAAGCGTGAGACTCTGTCTATCGCACAGATCAGGCAGGCTTTTGCTGACAATAAAGATGAGATATGTGCGATCATTATTGAACCAATTCAGTCTGAGGGGGGAGATAATCACGTAAGGCAAGAGTTCCTTGAACAGCTCAGAGAACTTTGTGATCAGAACGAATGTTTCCTAATATATGATGAGGTTCAAACTGGTGTAGGGCTTTCCGGAAGGTTCTGGGCCCACGAACATTTTGGCGAAAAAGCACGGCCTGATATTCTTGCATTCGGTAAAAAGATGCAGGTTTGTGGAATACTGGTAGGAAGAAAGGTTGACGAGATCGAAACCAACGTTTTTAAAGTGGCGTCGCGCATAAATTCAACCTGGGGAGGTAACCTGGTAGATATGGTCAGGTCATCCAAGATCCTGGAGATAATAGAGGAAGATAATCTGATCGCCAACGCAGCCATAACTGGAAATTACCTGCAGGAAAGCCTCCGTAAGCTTTCTGAAAAACATAATAAGATCTCAAATGTTCGCGGCCGCGGCCTGATCACTGCATTTGATTTCCAAAATAAAGATATGCGCGATAAATTTATCAAAAAGGGAATGGAAGAGAATGTTATGTTTCTGGGCTGTGGAGACAGGACTATACGTTTCAGGCCTGCACTCATAATTGAAGAGAAGCATATTGATGCCGGACTTGAAATACTTGAAAAAATCCTGACATCATTGTAAGCCAATTTTTTAGCAAAAATGCTTATCTGTTATCAGATCTTAAGCGTTTTGTTGCTGATGCAGGTTGTTAGTGGCTTGATGATGATCTGTCGTTTGATGGTTTCTTTACTGTCGGTGATGTGAAGATAGTATATTCCGTTCTTAAGCAAGTGCGTATCCAGTGTTACAGAATTGTTTTCAGTTAAATTAACACCAGATTTTAGAACTTTACCCTCTCCGTTAAACAAGCTTATGGTAAAATCTTTCCTGAATTTGGCATTGTCTGTTTCTTTGCCTTCTTTAATATAAGCCACTGTCAGTTCATTGCCTGCAGGGTTAGGGTAAGCGCTGTAACGGTACATAATGCCAGAACACCTGGTATCGCCGTAATTAAGTACATTAACAAAATAAGCTTGTTCAGTAAAACCGCATTCGTTAAATGTCCTTATTGTAAATTGATACGTTCCCGGCGTATTTCCTTCTATTGTACCACTGTTACCACTACCATTCACGGTTATCCCGCTGCTGCTGGTGTACCATAAATAAGAAGTAATACCCGGCTTTTGCTGCACACGCTGGTATACTTAATTTCCCCAGGGCATAAAGGATTGACAGATGCGCTCAGGGAACCTGCGGAAGGCGGCAGACCGGAATAAATACTTATTGACAATGTGGAGTTTCCGCAAAGTGAAGCAATGGAAGCGGTTAAAGTGACCGACCCGTTACCGGTTCTGGTCAGTGTTGCAGTATTCCCTGAAGTGCTGATGCTGGCAACGCCCGAAGCGGGGCTGATAGACCAGGTCACTGTTGATCCGGTAGGTAAATTGTTAACGGAGTAGGCTTGTGAGCTGCAGAATGAAGAAGGGCCGGAGATATTCATAAATAGTTTCAAAAGCCTGTCTCACCGCACCACAAGCGTTTAGCCTGCCATTGCCCAATTCGTTACTTATCCCGTTGGTATAATTGTAACCGCCAACATCATTGGCAGCATTCGTTAAAATATTAAATACCTGTTGTTGGGTAAGGTTAGGGTTTACCGAGAGTACCAAAGTCGCTACTGCTGCAACCTGCGGGCAGGCCGCTGATGTTCCTCCAAATCTTCCTGTATATGCATTAAAGCTTACACCTGCATTGGGCACTTGTTCCCCAACAAAGGGCGGATTAATAAATTGGCAGTTACCAATGCTTGCAGGCCAGGGATTATATCCAACATTACCCGGAATGTCCATTGTCCAGACTTCAAGTGTCTCACCCGCAATCTGATCAGGGTAAGCCCTGTGTGATGGCGCCACAATATCAATTATTTGGTTATTTGGGCTTGCGGCATTACTCGTTGGACTATAATTTGCCTGAAAGTCATCCCTTTCGGATGCACCAACTGTCAGCACTCCTGCAATATTTACATTGCTCGGGAATCTAATTTCACCATTTTGATTATTAGTATGATCAGCGGAATTGCTTGCAGCAAAAGCCACAACACATCCTAAGCCGCCTCGCCCTGAGTGGTTACGGTCTGAATTGCCTGGACAATTACAGGGAAAAAATTAGGATTCGTAGCTCCAGGCCCAAAGCTCCAGCTATTCGAAATAATATCGGCTCCATTTACCCTGGCAAAATCTATGGCTGCTGCTAACCTGTCAACAGCGATTCCTGAACAATCCCCGTTAAAAATCCTGACGGGTATAATCCCGCAGTTGGGGGCAATCCCGGAAATACCCTCGTTATTATTTTGTGTTGCCGCGATTAAGCCTGCACTACTGTTTCCATGATTACCATTATTCTGGGGGGAAGGATCGTTTGGGTCGCCATTGGCAAAATTGCTCCCGTTAAGCCGCACCTGCCTTACATTAGGAAGATCAGGATGGTTTGGGGATACGCCCTCGTCGAGTACAGCAACGATTATTGCATTATTTCCTGTCGTCATCGTCCATGCTTCGGGGGCATCAATATCTGCATCAACTGCCCCGAAATGGCCATCATTGAAAACCTGCCCCGTATTATGCAAATTGAACTGGTTATTAAAAAACTGATCGTTGGGTATTACCTGGTGCTTCTCGATCTGGGCAATAAAATTAGGATGTGAAAAAATAACCAGGCCGCTTTCCTGGTATTTATTTGCAACTTCCAATGCGTCCACCCCCTTTTTCACCCTGGCTAACTGATATACCTCACTCGATTTTATAATCGTTACATTGTATTGCTTATTCAGTGCGCTGATCTGCGCCTGAGATACCGATGGTTTAAATTTTAATACAAACTCATCCGTTAAGCCTAACTCAAGCCCTTTAGAGGTTTTAAAAACAGGGTGGATGCTGAGGATATCGGTCTCGACTAACAGGCGTTCTTTAATCCTTTCTTTTGCCGACTCGCTTTTGGCATCGATAATCAGCACCTGATCGTCCTGCCAGCTCATTTCTACATTTTTCTCTATGCCTTGTATTAGTGAAGCCGTATTTTTCCGATCTTTAGCTGCGGCATACTTTATAATAACTTTGCTTTCCAATGGGGATATTGAAATTTTTTCCTCAAAAGCATAATAAAATGCCGATGCCTGATAATATCGAAATGCCATTAAGATCAAAATGACTGATGTAATTAGGATGAATAAAGTAATTGTTCTTTTCATAACTATGGGATTAAGGATGATAAAATATCTTCAGTTGTTATATTGCGCTCAGTGCAACTATAATTATTACTTACGGATACATAAAATTTTGATCTGCCGATTTTTAACAAAACGGCGGATATCTGCAATTAAGATATCGCCTCTGCAAATGGAGTAGATTTTCTCGTCTTCTTTTGCGTTTCTAAAGGAGAGGTAAACCCTGTATTTTGATCTTACCGAATCGGGAAATAAGAATGAATACTGGTAGTATGCAAAGTGAGAAGGCGGGAACTTGTAAAGTGTATCCGGCAGGTTATAGGTTAAAAGGGTATCTTTAAAATTATTGGTCACAATTACAAAGCCTTTGCCTTCGTACGATTGCTTCCGGCCGTACACTGGTCGAAACCAATAATATAGCCTTCTTTTAAATTACTTTCATTGCAGGGGTTGTTATTGTTTTTTTTACAACTATAAGCCGTGAGTGCTATAATTGCAAATACGAATAAATAAGCATTGATTTTTTTCATAATTATCAGGTATAAGGTGATAAAATATCTTTAGTTTTTATTATTTAGCAATACATGGTTGTTATTTAGGGCTTGGTGAAAAATATATATACAATTGATTATCAATAATTTACATG
>JBBJNR010000099.1:0-9911 GCA_037719315.1 Daejeonella sp. | reverse complement strand
AGGCGTGTTTAAAAACAAAAAAAGTCGGAAGAAAAATCTTCCGACCATGACTGGCTACCATCCTGCCTTTTTTATTTAAAACTATATCCTATTCCCAAACCAAACCATCTCGGTGAAAACCCGGAAGAATTAAAAGCCGGTGTCCACTTTACGTGAAACATCAATCCATTATTTATCGGCTGATATCTGTATCCTGCGTTTAAAAACCCCGTAACACTTAACCCGCTTCCCGAAAAAATATCATCATTTATTGTGCCGGATGCCGTTAGATACATCGGAGTTACCCCAACCCCGCTCTCAAAAGATGACCGTCTTTTTCCTACAAGATAATTAACAGCCAAAGGAAAGGTTACAACGCCAATGGATGCTGAATTTCCCTGATCATCATATCCAGAAAAACTGCCGCCGCCTACTCCGGCCCGTAAGCCGAGTCCATCGTTCTGATCCGGCTTTAAACGCATGTCAAAGTTGCCAGATGCTATCAGTCCGTTACCCAAAACTTCCACAAACACGGTCTTCCGGCGCTGGGCCATCGAGTTCACAACTATTAGCATTAGCAAGCAACATGTGGATAATTTGTTCATAAGCAGTTTTTAGTTCAGAGTTTAAATGTAGACGAAATTATTTTAGGGATGGTTGCAGATGTTAACAAGTTGATAATTACTTGCAGTTAAACATCCGATGATATAGCCCCTGAGATCTTTTTATTCTATATTTGTTTTAAATGACAGGGGCGTTCCATATCTTAAAAAACAAATATCTGATCTCAGGAATTGCTTTCATGGCCTGGATGTTGTTTTTTGACCGCAATGACCTGATGTCACAATACGAATATCGCCGACAACTGAATAAGCTCGAAGCCGAAAAAGAATTTTATACTGCCGAATCCCAAAAGGCAGTTCAGGATCTGAATGAATTAACCACCGATCGAAGCAAACTTGAAAAATTTGCACGGGAGAAATACCTGATGAAGAAAGATAACGAAGATGTTTTCGTAATCGTTAAGGAAGAGGAAAAAAAGCAAAAGACATCTTTTTTCTAAAAACCCCCCGACACGCTTGGAGCTTGCACCGATCCCTCAAAGTTCAGAATTTTATTTTACACTTTCCTTTGAGCTGGAAATTTGAGCAAAATTATTTCCACCATCTCCTGCCTTAATTTACACATGTTTTAAAGCGAGACTCCCGGATTATACAGTGCATGAACGATTACAAATAAATGCGTGTCGCCCGGGAAGGAACCAAAATCAGTCTATGTTATGCAATTGATCCAACAGATCATCCAGGCCATCGTCAATTTTTAAAACATTTTTCCTGATCAGATCATAAAAGGCGTCCAGCCCTTCCGTATTATCGAAATATCCTCCCTGTTCAAGAGATCCGATCCTGATATTGTGGTGGTTAAAAAGCTCGAAGGATACCATACCGACACTTTTCCCGATATACACCCGATAATCATTTATTGAAGTATAAAAAGTGTTGCCATCAGCCTCCTCCTTCCAGAGCAGTTTACCCTGATCAGTGAGTTCTTTAATCTTCTTAAAAACAGAAATTATCTTTTTACTTTCCATCGTATTTGGGCTTGTTAATGATCAGACCTCGCCATTTCTTTTCCTTGAGAACCACTCTGCAGTAAGTAAGGCTAATATCAGGAAAAATATCAGCTTCATATTGATCAGCTCTTCATATTTCCGGTCTTCATAAGATACGGTTTTAACATTTTCATTTGTCTTGATAAGCTTCGGCAGCTCTTGAAGCTGGCCAGGAAATATCATCTTACCACCGCTTTGCTGCGAGAGCGCAAATAATAACTGGTGGTTTGCCCTGGTCTGTTTAAACTCAGCCTGCTGCTGTGTTATTACAAACTGTCCTGCGGCTGAATGTTTTGTCCTGCCTAATTCAGTGCGGGCATTATAGCTATACGCCCCCGCCGGTAAAACTCCCGCATCCAGATTATAAGCATTTCCTGTTCGTGAGAAAACAAAAGAATAGCTCTTCCCGCCCTTATTGGTAAGTGAGATATTCACATCCGGTGTATTCACAAGCTCAAAAGCATCATTATAGAGCTCAGCGTTCAGTATAACGTGCTCATTTTCATCAAACGCGTTTTTCGAAGGATAAACCCTGAATTTTCTCTTATCCTCCCTGGTCGATAAATATTGGACTGTCTTAACGATCAGTTCATCTATTGCTTCATGATTTCCGCTTTCCTGGAAATCTTCAAGTCTCCATCTCCAAATCCCTTCTCCGGCAAGAACGCCAATCTTGCGCTGTGCATCCTCACCAAAAACAAGCAATGGCATTTTTGTCACAAGCTTTCCTACTTGCTGGCTCATGAGTATGCTTCCGGTACCTTTCAGGCCATAGTTTCCAAATGGGCTTAACAGAGGTGCAAAATTCCGGATCCGCTGTTTATACGCCTCAGTTAAAGTGAATGCGTAGAAATCAGGCTCGAAGCTCGCAATAGCTTCCTGCGAATTACCTGTCGAGGTTATTCCAAGGATTGATTGGGAAGCGGAAAAAGCACTTACATTGCTTTGAGCACCCAATATATAAAGGACCGGTTTGGACGCGCACTTTTCCAGGATATCCCGGGCCGTATTATTCAAAGAAGGAAGCTGGTGCAAAATGACCAGTCCCGCTTCGGATATGTCGGCCGGTGAAACCATATCTGCCAGTACGACTTTAACTGAATAATTTTTATTGATCTCAATGGACTGTTTGAGTGCAGTAAGATCCGGGTGCGGAGAGTTGGCAATGATGATAACCTTTTGTCTGCCATCGATAACCTCAACAAAAATTGTCTGGCTGTTATTTCTGACGGAAAGCTCGTTTGAGATCGGCGAAAGACGGATGTTATATTGCTGTATCCCTTTGCGTTTGGCAAGTAAAGTAATAGGCAGGGTTATCTTGTATTCATTAGAGTTTATGATGACAGGTCGCGAAAATAATGTCCCAGAATTGTCGGAGACAGTGAGCACACTTGAACTTCCCTGCGATTGATAAGCCTCGACGCTTATCTCAACCTGGAATTGATTATCCAGGTAGGTAATATTATTATAGTTGACATTGGAGATCAGCAGATCTTTTTTTGCTATGGTATCGCCCAATGCGACCGTGTAAACCGATGATTTTAAATTCTTTGCTTCATATTGAGGATTTGGGCCTCGGTTATAAATACCATCGCTGCCTATAATCACCGCACCGATATTGCGATTAGAAAACTGGTCTTCAATCAATTCAAATACAGAAGCGATGTCGGTAACAGGCCCATTAAACTGTAGATCTAATCCGCTTTTAACGTTTGCTCCAAAATTAAACGAACGCACGTCATAATCCTTTTTAAGAGTTGCCTCCAGCTGTTTTAAATTGCTTACGTACGATCTTTCATCAAAATCCTTTGTTTTCGAAATAAGTACGGATGCTGAGTTATCCTGCGCAATAATGATCAATGGCTTCTCAACAGTTGTATTGACATTTCTAACCAGAGGGGCAAAAAGAAGGAAAGAGAGAATTGTTATCACCAGTGCCCTTAACAGAAATAAGAAATTACGAAGGCTTTTATTTAGATGAGCCGAGGGGCCATACAGTAAAAAAGCATAGACAATACCCAAAGCCAGGCATCCCAGAAGCCAGAAAAAAGAAACTGATGTAAACTGCAGCTGAAATAATAGTGGCATAACTATACAAATATGCCTTTTTTCTTTAAAGCCTCAAGCTTTAACCAAAAGACTCACTAAAGCTATAGCAAAATTGGCATTTGCCAAGCAACAATTTGCTTACCGCGCAGCCTACTCTTAAATATAACTAGAAAAGGGTGCGCCTGTCAACTTTCAACTCTATAACATCCCCCCATCAACCGGAATAACCTGTCCGGTGATATAAACAGCCATGTCAGAAGCAAGAAATACGCAAAGGTTAGCCACGTCCTCCGTCTCCCCGGCACGCTTTAATGGTATAGCCTGCGCCCATGCTTCCACAACTTTGGGATCCAGTATGTCAGTCATTTCAGTTCGTATAAATCCGGGCGCAACTACGTTTGAGCGTATGTTCCTGGAGCCTAATTCCTTCGCTACCGACTTAGAAAGCCCGATGATTCCTGCCTTTGAAGCTGCATAATTAGCCTGCCCTGCATTTCCCTGCACACCAACAACAGAGCTCATGTTGACAAAGACTCCGTGACGGTTCTTCATCATTATTTTTGATGCGGCTTTAGTAATATTAAAAACAGATTTCAGGTTAACGTTTAGCACATCATCCCAGTTTTCCTCGGTCATACGCATTAACAAGCCATCTTTTGTGATCCCTGCATTGTTCACCACGACATCAAGCGAGCCAAAATCAGCAACAATATCATTGATCAATTTTTCAGATTCGGCGAATTTAGATGCATCAGAGCGGTAACCCTTAACCCTTGTGCCAAAGCCCAGCAGTTCCTTCTCCAGTGATTCGCCCTGACCTACCGATGATAAATAGGTAAATGCTACATCCGCGCCATGCTCAGCAAATTTCTCGGCGATCTTACGACCAATTCCTTTAGATGCACCGGTTATAAGTGCGATCTTTCCTTCAAGTAACTTCATACGATGTTTTTAGATCTGTGAAATTAGAACTTTTCCGAAAAAAACACGCAATTTTATGCTCAAGGATTATTTATGGGCAAAATGGATAAGGTTCAGCAATTTTATGACGAGCTAAGCAACGAATATTCGGAGTTAATCGCTAAATGCGTCCCACGGTATCCCGAGCTAATACACAATATGTTTCAATACCTTCCGGAGGATTTTAATCCGAAACGTATTCTCGATCGTTTGGAAAAGGCAGAGTTCCCTGTTACCGATATACTCTATAAATACCTGATGTGGGCGGTCATTTGGGCCAGAAAATAAAATTCCAAACATTCATAACAAATCGGCCAGCTATTGGTCAGCAAATAAATTATTAAGAATGACAACAGCTAAAATCATACGCCATCGACATAAATACCACCATTACATGAATGACGACCTCAAAGATGTAAAGGAAGAAACATTTTTCAAGATCGTTTTTTCAAATCCCGGAGAATTTGATCTGTTTAAAACGTGGTGTAAAGATAATAAGGGCGAATATGATTACGATAAAGACCAAAGCTGTCAGCGCGGTTCCCTTCCCCAGCTAGAGATTTTTAAAGGTGAGATCTGCTGGTGCGACATCATGACCTATTATCTCATACACGTGGCAGGATTTGCATTCCATTCGGTTATTGAACCGTATAAAGGGGAAGTGTACATCAAATAACTCAGGCCGGAACAAATTTCATCGACAGGGAATTAACACAATGGCGGGTGTTTTTCGGAGTGAAACGCTCCCCTTCGAAAACATGTCCCAAATGTGCCCCGCAATTATTGCATAATATCTCCGTTCTGCGTCCGTCCGAGTCTGTCAGACTTTTAACTGCGCCGGGTATCTCATCATCAAAGCTTGGCCACCCACAATGGGATTCAAATTTATCTTCCGACCGGTAGAGTGGTCTGTCGCATCGTTTGCACACATAAGTACCAGGCAGCTTATTATCCAGAAGTTCCCCGGTAAAAGGCCTTTCTGTGCCTTTATGCAGGATGATATTTTCTTCTTCGGAGGTTAATTTATTATATTCCATGAAATCGCGGGATCTGTACAAAGATAACACAGCGCTCACAAAAGTGTTTATACAAGCCACTTTATGACTTCCGAAAAACAAAAGCAAGAGAAAACAGTCTACTTTTCCCGCAGTGTATAGGTCATTTCGATATTAGCGACGCCCTTGCCGAACATCCCTATTTTCTTTGCTGCAGCCTGCGAAAGATCAATGATAAAGAACTTACTGTGGGGGCCGCGGTCATTGACCCTGACCTCTACAAATCTCCCGTTATCAATATTTGTGACCTTTACCATGGTTCCGAAGGGCAATTTAAGATGCGCGGCGGTAAACTTTTTATTGCTAAAAACTTCCCCGCTGGTTGTCCTGCGCCCATGGAATTTGCTGGCGTAGTAGGTGGCTTTCCCCTTAACGGTGATCGGGTCGACTAAACCTTTTCCTACCGATAAAGGCTCGTCTGAAGGAGTTGCAAAAAGCGTGAAGAGTATAAAAATTAGGGTTTTCATAAGCCTCAATCATTTGTTGAACGGGGGCAAATATCGCTTTTTCCGGCTGAACCGCCAAATTTCCTGTTTCTGTTGTCAGCTGGAAAGACAGAAGGACTTCAAAGCCAGATCTACGGAGGACTTAATGATGATGGCCCTGCTTCTGGTAATGGCCCTTTAACACATCGTCGCCAAAATCGTTGGTCAGATCGCGAACGACAGTATGTACATGGTTAGAATTGTTCTGTGTATTGTCATATTCTATAAGCAGGGCCTTTCCCTGTATCCTGTAATAATGTCCGCTTCCTGGTTTAAGACTTCCGGCCCAGGCAAAATGCAGATCATTCATCCCGGCTGTTTTTATCTTCGCAAGAAGCTTCTCAGAAAATTCGGAAGTATAATTCCTGATGTAAACATCCAGCAGCTGCATGAATATTTTTTTCTGAGCTGCACTTAACTCTCGAAACTCAATTCCTGAGGGGGTTAACAGGGAGGCTTTTCGGTTGTTTCCGGTTATAATTTCGGAGGGGGCCTTGTCTGCAAAGCGGGTCTTTTTTAACTGACCTTCATTCAAAGAATTCAGCAACAAAAATCCTAATTCCATTTCTTTCTTAAGAATTTGTGTGCCTTTTTTGTCACCACTATTCACAATACCCGGGTTAGATCCCAAAAAAGAAGGTGTCGAAGACATTAGGGCTCCGCGGGTTGAGGAAAAATTCAGGGATATATGATGGCCTTCAAAGCGCCATCCCCACTCGGCTGCTGAAGCTGGGTTTCCAAAAATACTGATATGATAATTTAACGGGTCGCGGTAATTATCTTCCGGGGCCCGCTTCTCCAGCAACTTTAATACATTTTCCAGTTCAATGATACCACTCGCCTTCTGATAACCCTGATCACTCAGGGAGGCTCTCAGCAGGACTATTGCAGCGTTTTTCTGAGCTTCATTAAAATCCCGGAAAGAAGGGCCATTTCGTTTGACAGGCACGAAATTCCAGTTGAAGCGTTCTGCATCGCCAAGGCTAAACTGAGCTTGGGATCTTAATTCAGCTGACAGGGTATTTAAAAAAGCATTTGCTTTTTTTTCCAGGTCCTGACTATTTGCGGGGATTGCTGCTGCAACTGCGCAAGCAACAAATATTACGTTAAAAAGTATTTTGAACTTTATCATTTACTAATTTAATTAAATAAAGTAATCCGGGATGATTAAGAATTCATTAACCTATCCCAACATCCGTTAACCATTCCCACTAACCCGGGAACACCCGGCGAAAGTCTCCGGCTAGATCCTATGATCCAGTCCATTTCCGTCCAAATCCTACAATCCTATCATCCTAAAATCCCAATTAAGACAATCCTCTCACCATCTTTCTAAAACAAAAAAACCGGCTCTTAGGCCGGTTCAAATAACGTATCATCTAAATTATAGTTTAGCAAGCTCTTCAGCCATTGCAGCGCCAATTTCCGCCGGTGATTCCACAACACGGATGCCGCACTCCCTCATGATTTTCATCTTTGCAGCTGCAGTATCGTCAGCACCGCCAACTATTGCCCCTGCATGGCCCATACGGCGTCCGGGAGGAGCGGTTTGTCCGGCAATAAAGCCAACGACAGGCTTTGTTCCATGTTCTTTGATCCAATAAGCAGCATCAGCTTCCATGCCGCCCCCTATCTCGCCGATCATGACGATGCCCTTGGTTTCAGGGTCATTCATCAGTAATTCCACAGCTTCTTTGGTAGGGGTTCCGATGATCGGGTCACCGCCAATTCCAATTGCAGTTGTAATACCTAAACCAGCTTTTACAACCTGATCCACAGCTTCGTAAGTTAAGGTACCTGATTTTGAAACGATACCCACGACACCTTTTTTGAAAATAAAGCCAGGCATAATACCGATCTTTGTTTCGTCAGCAGTAATGATGCCCGGGCAATTCGGACCGATCAAACGGCAATCACGGTCAGAAATATATTCTTTAACCTGGATCATATCCTTTGTAGGAATTCCTTCTGTAATACATACAATAACTTTAATTCCTGCTTCAGCAGCTTCCATTATTGCGTCAGCAGCAAAAGCAGGAGGTACAAATATGATAGATACATTAGCTCCTGTTTTATCAACAGCATCCTTTACCGTATTAAAAACAGGGAGTTCAAGATGCTGCTGCCCGCCTTTTCCCGGGGTAACACCACCCATAACCTGCGTTCCGTATTCGATCATTTGTGAGGCATGGTACGTACCCTCATTACCTGTAAACCCCTGAACTATAACTTTCGAATCTTTATTAACCAGTACACTCATTGAATATATTTTTGTATCGCAAAGCTAACAGAATCGGCAAGAATGTCAAAAGGTAAACCGAAAAGAATTGAAACATTATTGGCCACTAACCTTCAGATATCAGATCACCGGTCTTTGGGTCTGTCGCCCTTTTGTAAGCATCCTGGTCAAATTCTTTTTCGCTTTTAGCTATTACCACAGTGGCCACTCCGTTGCCGATAAGATTGGTGATAGCCCTGGCCTCAGACATAAAGCGGTCAACCCCCAGTAAAATTGCAATACTTTCAATGGGTATTACCTTCAGGGCGGTTAGTGTAGATGCCAGAACAATAAAACCACTTCCGGTAACTCCTGCTGCTCCCTTTGAGGTGACCATTAGCACCCCGATAATGGTAACCTGCTGGCTAATGCTCAGGTTAATATTAAATACCTGGGATAAAAAGATCACGGCCATAGAAAGATAAATAGAAGTGCCATCCAGGTTGAAAGAATAACCCGTGGGGATAACGAGTCCAACTACTGATTTAGAGCATCCGAACTTTTCCATTTTTTGTATCATACTTGGAAGAGCTGATTCTGAGGATGAAGTTCCCAGAACGATCACGATCTCCTGCCTGATGAATTTCAGATACTTCCAGAGACTGAATTTATATAAATAGCAGATAAGGTTGAGCACCCCAAATATGAACACGATCATGGTCATATAAACTGCTATCATTAATTTACCAAGTGGATAAAGAGTTTCAATGCCATAGGTTCCAATGGTGAATGCCATCCCCCCGAATGCCCCAAATGGCGCCAGTTTCATGATCATTTTCATGACATTAAATATGACCTGCGATAGTTTTTCGAAAGTATTTATAAGGGATGTTCCTGTCGTCCCCATTTTGCTTAGCGCGAAACCGAAAAGAACGGCAAAAAACAGGATCTGAAGGATATCTCCCTTAGCAAACGACTCAAAAATGTTCTTGGGGACAATGTGCGCAAAGAATTCAAGCCAGTTCATGCCTTCGGCACCTTCCTGGTATGTCTGCACTTTCGAAAGATCGGGGTGAGTTGCACCAACATCTACACCTTTGCCAGGCTGAAATATGTTTGCAACCAACAATCCGATAACAATGGCCAGCGTGGTAATGATCTCAAAATAAAGCAGCGCCTTTCCTCCTACCCGTCCTACTTTCTTCATATCGCCCATCTGTGCAATCCCAAGCACAATGGTAAAAAAAATGATCGGGGCAATGAGCATGCTGATCATATTGATAAAGGTCTGGCTGATGAGCTTAGCAGTCGGCGCGAAACCCGGGAAATTAAGCCCGATGAGGATGCCTATAACAATTGCCACTAAAACCTGGAAAGTAAGATGGGATACTATCCTCCTCATATGTAGAAATGGCTAAACATGAAATCTAAGGTAATTTATTTTAAGGAGTTGTTAAGGAGTGTAATTTAATAAGTTATACGTTGTACGTTATACGTTGTACGTTATACGTTATAATGCGAATCAAGGGTTAAAAGATTAAATAAATAAAAGC